>JAUWNF010000362.1 GCA_030612785.1 Phycisphaerales bacterium | reverse complement strand
AGGTTGCCCTCGCGGCCGGCGCGATCGACGGAGCCGACCACGCCGGAGCCTGTCTCGGCGCGCTGCTCACGGGGATCGTGCTGGTGCCGGTGTTCGGCACCGCCGCGACGGCGTTCTTGCTCGTGGGCATGAAACTCGGCTCGGTGGTGCTGTTGATGGTGGGCCGGCGGTCCGCGCACTCGGATTAGGGGTGAACGTGTTGGGCCTGGAGCCGGGGTTCTGTGCTGTACGAACTATCCAAGTTGGCAGGACACGTCCCCGTTGCCTGTGGTAAACATACCGGGGCCTATTCACAATGAGAGGGGCCGTGGACGTATCACCCGTGACGCCAGCCCGTCCTTGCTCTTACGGTCAACGAATGTCCGTGACGGGCTGGGTGCGACGTTGCGTTTAGTCACCACAACCCATACAGCCATTACCGCCCAGCTACCTTGCCCATTCTTACTTTAGAAATGTAACTTTCGGCGCAATAGTGAATTGCCATGCGTGGCAACGACGCGGACGCAATAACCTGCCGAGCGGTACAGCACTTGCCCTATTTCTGTGGCTTCGTGTGGCGAAGCGCCCATGTGGGTCTACGCACTGGCAGCCAAAGAGGGACCTGTGAGGTTGCCGGAGCAGCATGTCGTGCTGGGGGACGGCTCCTTCAGGCGGACTTGACTCGTAAGACAACGGCGAACGATCTGGAGGGGAAACAAACATTGGGGGCACCCGCCCCCCCACAGTCTACGTGAGGAGCGGGAGGAAGCATTCCGGGGTGCTGCCACGATTGTGCGGATCCCCGGGAAGGGGAAGGCAGGGCGGCCCACGTCCTTCGGGATGGGGGCCGCCACTTTTACATCCCGCCTATCGCCATAACTGTCGCCTGTACCTCCTCGGGGACTGATACGGATCAGCCGTCCTTGTCGTCATGGTTTTCCGTTTCCGGGGACGGGAGAGGGTCGGTGCGGCTCATCTTGGCCGCCTTGATGGCGGCCACCGTGGCGGTCACCGCGAGAACGTACAGCAAGATCAGGTAGCGCGTCGCCAGGATCATAGCCGCCCAACCGAGCAGAACGTAACCCGCAGCAAGCGCGTAGGCGATAACCACCACGCGGGGCACCGGGTACCCGCGATCAACCAGTTGGTCGTAGAAATGGCTCCGATCCCCCTGCATCATCGGCTTTCCGGCACGGCGGCGGCGGAACATGGCCAGGGCCATATCCGTGACAGGTAGGGCGAAAACCATCAGGCCGGCGAGGACGAATTTCAGCTCCGCGGTCTCGGCGAACAGGAGGATGAGAATCGCGGCGTTCATGCCCAGAAACATCGCGCCGGCGTCGCCCATGAAGATCGTCGCCGGATGGCGGTTATAAAGCAGGAAGCCAAAGGCCGCCCCCATTACGGCCGACGAAAGCACGATGCGCTGAACGTCGTACGGCTGCCAGATGCTCCCGGCGTGCAGATAGACCGCGAGTCCGAGATACCCGGCAAATATGATTCCCATAACCCCCGCGCACAGTCCGTCAAGACCATCCAGAACGTTGGTGGCGTTGCACGCCCCCATGACGACAAATAGCGTGACGGGCACCGAGAGCGCCAGACCTAGCAAGGGACTGTCCGGCAGGAAGTCGAGACCCACCTGCCTGGCCAGAACCAGCACGAAATCGTCGCCCAGACCACACGCAACCAGCAGGATACTCAGGGCAAGGGTCATCACCAGCCGCCCAGCCGGGGAAACGTGACGGACGTCGTCCAGCAGCCCCAGAACCATGATGAACGTCCCGGCCACCAGAATCCCGATCATCATGGTGACGTCCATCGAGGCTCGTGCTGACCCGGCGGCCGATGCGTCCCCCGTCGCGAACATCCCCAAAGCCAACACCAGCCCGGCTGCCCAGCCCAGGTAGATCGCGACTCCACCCAGATAGGCAATCGTCTTATGGTGCGGCTTCAGGTAATCGTCGGGACGATCGACGATTCTGTGGTCCCGCGCGAACCGGCGGCAGACCGGGGTCATAACCAGTGAAACCCCGAACGATACCGCGAGCACCGGCCAATACACGGCGACGAGTTCACCGAAGCCGGCGCCTAGTTCTGTGGGGCCCGCAGTGCCACCTATTGCCGTAACGGCCATCGCATCTTGCATGTGGGCAGTATACTCAAGCGGAGGAGGTCCGCACCCCTGGTGTTCCCGGGGCAGGTCGGACCGTGGCTGAAAGTGGAGCGCTTGAGTACAATGGATTCGCCCCGTTTGGGGGAGGACACCCACCAAGCCAGGTGAAACGACTGCGAGGAGATCCAGGAGCATGAACAAAATCTCGAAATGCCCCCTTGGGCGATTGGGTTACGACTTCATCGATTCGCAGTACCTGCCACCCGGCAAGGACGAATACTGTCAGCGCGACGCCCAGCAAGTTCATGCTTATGACTTTCGCAGCCTGACGGCGGGCGAAATCGAGGTTCTGGTGAAGAACGAGAACACCTCTGACGATTGGGCCGCGATCCGTGTTACCGACCGCTTCAATCCCGATCTGGTCAAGGGCTGCCAGTTCTTCGGCGTCGTCCGCATCGGCGCCCTCGAGAACTACTACCTCGAGTTTCACGACCTGCGTCTGCCCGTCGGCCTCTACAACAGCACGATCGTCTCCTGCGACATCGGCTCGAATGTCGTGATCGATAACGTCCGCTATCTGGCCCATTACATCCTGGGTGACGAGGTCATTCTGCTCAACATCGACGAAATGATGACCACCAACTATGCCAAGTTCGGCAACGGGAGCGTCAAGGAAGGCGAGCCGGAAAGCGTCCGCATCCTGCTGGACATCGGCAACGAAAACGGCGGGCGGTCCGTGGCACCTTTCGATGGAATGCTGCCGGCGGATGCCTACCTGTGGTCGAAATACCGCGACGACACGCGCTTACTGGCTCGCTTCATGGAAATGACCAACGCACGCTTCGACGCCCGCCGCGGCTTTTACGGCGAGGTCGGGGACCGCACGATCATCAAGGATTGCCGCGTTCTCAAGGACGTCAAGCTCGGCACCGACGCCTACATCAAAGGCGCCAACAAACTCAAGAACCTCACCATCAACAGCGACGCCGACGAAAGCTCGCAGATCGGCGAGGGCGTCGAGTTGGTCAACGGAATAATCGGCTACGGCTGCCGGATCTTTTATGGCGTCAAGGCGGTGCGGTTTCTGATGGGGCCGAATTCGAACCTGAAGTACGGCGCCCGGTTGATTAATTCGTTTCTCGGCGACAACTCCACGATTTCGTGTTGCGAGGTGCTCAACGCCCTCATTTTTCCGGGGCACGAGCAGCATCACAACAACTCGTTCCTGTGTGCCGCCGTCCTGTTGGGGCAAAGCAACATGGCCGCAGGGGTGACCGCCGGCTCGAACCACAACTCGCGGGCCAACGACGGCGAGATCGTGGCCGGACGCGGCTTCTGGCCGGGCCTGTGCACCAGCCTCAAACATAACAGCCGCTTCGCCTCGTTCACGCTGCTGTCCAAAGGCTCCTATCCAGCCCAACTGGATATCGCGCTTCCGTTTTCGCTGGTCGTCAACGACGAAACCAACGGGGCCATCCTGGTCATGCCCGCCTATTGGTTTCTCTATAACATGTACGCCCTGGCGCGCAACGCCTGGAAATACGGGGCGCGCGATAAGCGCATTCACAAGAACCAGATGATCGAATTCGAGGCCCTCGCGCCTGACACTGTCGAAGAAATCTTCTCGGCCCTGGAACGGTTGGAAGTCTGGACCGCCAAGGCTGCTCTGCGTGACGCCGGCAAGTCGCCGGATAACCACTCACACGAAGACCTACGTGCGCAAGGTCGGCAATTGCTGGAGAATTCGCCCGAGAAGGTGGCCGCGCTGGAAATCCTCGGCGAAGACATGGAACACTCAAACCGGCCGGTCCGGATCCTCAAGACCGAGCGCGCCTACGCGTGCTATCGCGAGATGGTCCATTATTATGCGGTCAAAACCCTGGTCGCGTTTCTCATCGATCAGAGACTTGCCAACCTCGCTGCGCTGAAGCAGCGCTTGGGCGAACCACGCCGCGGCCAATGGGTCAATCTCGGCGGGCAACTCATGCTCAGCGAGGATGTTGAGGCGCTGAAAGCGAAGGTGCTTTCGGGCGAATTGAATAGCTGGGACGCACTCCATGCCCACTACCTGACGCTGTGGGAGCAATACCCCGAAGACAAAGCCCGCCACGCCCTGGGAACGTTGCTCGATATCAACGACGTTTCGCTCGAGGATCTCGATTGTGAAAACTGGTTTGCGTTCCTCGACCGTGCCAAAGCCACCAGGGAAATGATAGCCGATCGCACGCACGATTCGCGTGCCAAGGATCACACCGACTATTTCCGCAAGATCACATTCGACTCGGGCGCGGAAATGGAAGCCGTCCTCGGAACCATCGGGGACAACAGTTTCGTCAGG
>JAUWNF010000578.1 GCA_030612785.1 Phycisphaerales bacterium | reverse complement strand
AGGTGCGCACCTTCGTCGAGACGATCCTCAACGATCCGCATTACAACCCCTCGAAACTCAAGGTCCTCAGCGCCGAGGAGCGGTTCGAGTTGGAGATGCCGGGCGCAGAATGGCGGGTCACCCGGCGGGACGGCACCACCGGCCAGTTCGTCATCAACGGCTACATGGACCTGGTTCACGAGATCAACCCCGCCATGGCTGAGATCGTGGACTTCAAGACCGGGCGGCGGGCCGACTTCGCCACGGGTAAACCCAAGGACTTCGAGGCCATGCGGCGGGACGTGCAGACCCGCCTCTACCACTTGGCGGGGCTGCACCTGCTGCCCCATCCGACCGTCATGGTCACCTTTCACTGGCTGGCTGACGGCGGGCCCGTGACCGTCCCGCTCACCTTCGAGGACGCCATCGCCACCACGGCCGCCATTTGGCGCTGGTTCCAGCGGGTCAAGCACGACACGGTCATCCCGCGCAGCCGCACCTGGCGCTGTAAGCGTATCTGCCCCTTCGGCCGCACCGGCATCTGCGACCGGGTCTGGTCCGACCTGAACACCATGGGACATGAATACGTGCAGTGCCGGTACCAGGGCATGAATTTGGAAAAACAGAAACAGAAAGCCAACTGTGCCGTATAACCCTATGACAGACATCCCGCTCACCAACACCGACCAGTGTATCCGGGTCGCCACGCCGATGGCGGCCTACCTCAACCATTTCGATTGGTTCCTCGACCACCAGGGCACTGTCGTCACCGTCGTTGATCCGGGTCTACCGGGTCTACGCTCCCAGGTCGTGCCCATGTTGCAGATGGTCATCGACCTGATGTGGATGAAAGGTCAACCCATGCCGCTGGACGACCGCGGGCCCTATCGAGGCGCTTCACCAGAAAAGCTGATCCGGCGGATGAAACGTGTGAGGGGGAGCCCATACGGGATAACATGAGTCGGACCTACGTTCCACTGCACGTTCACAGTCACTACTCACTACTCGATGGACTGCCCAGCCCGCAGCGCATCGTCCAGCGCGCCCAGGAAATCGGTGCGCCGGCGATCGCCCTGACCGATCATGGTTCGATGTTCGGGATCGTCGCCTTCGCCAAGGCCGCTCGGAAGGCGGGCATCAAGTGGATTCCGGGAGTGGAGATTTATCTCTGCCTCGATGATCCCAGCATCAAGACCGTCGCCAACAACAAGCGGTTCCATCTCACCGTGTTGGCCAGGAACGAGGCGGGTTTCAAGACCTTGATGAAGCTGGTCAGTGAGACGAACCGATCCGACTACTTCTACCGCAAGCCCCGGATCAACCTCGCCAAGCTCGCCGAGTTCACCGCGGGCGGCAACCTGATCTGTCTGTCCGGCTGCCTGGCGGGCCGGCTGTCCAGCAGCCTGTTCGTGGACCTGGACGAGGCGTGCCGGATCAGCACGGCCAGCGAAGATCCCAAGCGGGTTCGCACATTGCTGCGGGACGACTGGAAGGACCGGGCCGCGGAGATCGTCGAACAGCACCAGAAGGTGTTCGGCCCGGAGAACTTCTGGATCGAGCTTCAGAATGAGGGGATGGCCGTTCAGCGGGTGGTGGTTGATTGCCTGCGCGACGTGGCCAGGGGGATGAACCTGCGCTCGGTGGCCACGCTTGACGCCCACTACGCCTGTAAGGGTGACGCCGAGGACCAACGGCTGCTGCTCTACTCCCAGATGCACACCACCGCGGAGGCGCAGGAGCGGCTCAAGATGCGCGGTGGCGACACCATGGCGTTCTTCCACCTGGACACGTTCCACATCTACGACATCGACGAGATGCGGGCCCAATACACCGACGCCGAGATCGAAGCCACGCTCGAAATCGCCGACATGGTCCAGTCGCCGGAGATCGGCCGCAAACCGTGCCTGCCGAAGTTCTCGAACGAGACCACCGAGCAGGACGGCTGCACGTCGGATGAGTACCTCGCCCGGCTGTGTCGGGACGGGGCAGCCGACAAGCTCGCTCACCTCACGCCGAAACAGAAGAAGGTCTATTGGGAACGGATCGAGCGGGAGCTGCGCGTCATCGCGGAGGCGAAGCTGGCCGACTACTTCCTCATCGTCTGGGACGCCTGCAACTTCGTGGACAGCCGCAACGGGCCACGGGGAAAAGGGCGGGGGTCCGGCGCCGGCAGTCTGGTCAACTACGTGCTGGGGATCACCGACGTCGATCCGATCGAGTACGGGCTGGTCTTCGAGCGGTTCTACAACGCCTCCCGCAACATCCCGCCGCATTTCACCGCCGGGGCCGGGGACTTTATGTCCTGGTACGGCGAACACTTCGAGAACTTGGATCAGTGCGATCCGTCCGCGGCGCGGCGCGAACTCGGCCGGCGGGCCAAGCGACTCAAACGGATGCCCAACTGTTCGTTGCTCCGGCAGGAAGCCAAGTGGATCGATGACCACAACCCTAGAATGTGGTCCTATCTCTCCGATCTGATCCCCACCAACGGTTCGCCTCAAAAGCACCCGAACCCGCACAACTCGCACTTGGCCTATGCCCTGGGCCTGGCGGATGAACTGAAGGCTGACAGGCCGTTCGAGACCGTCGAGGGGCACGTGAGTCTGCCGGACATCGACGTGGACGTCGGCGTCGTCTTCCGCGGCGAGGTAATCGAGTACCTCAAGCGCCGGTGGGGTGAAGACCACGTGGCCCAGATGATCACCTTCGGCCGGTTGCAGGGCAAGGCCGCCCTGAAGGAGGTGTTCCGCGCCCAGCCTGACACGGTCCGGCACCTGATGAGGGTCAAGGCGGTCAAGGAGGGGAAGGATCCCAACAACATTGCCGAGCACCCCTTCGACGTGTGCA
>JAUWNF010000257.1 GCA_030612785.1 Phycisphaerales bacterium | reverse complement strand
AATTCGCCGTTCAAGGACATCCGCCTGATCGTGGTCACGGACAACGAGCGCATCCTGGGGCTGGGCGACCAGGGGTGTGGCGGGATGGGCATCCCCATTGGCAAGTTGGCGCTCTACGTAGCCGGCGCGGGGATTCACCCGTCGAAATGTCTCCCCATCAGTCTGGACGTGGGCACGAACAACGCCAACCTTCTGGAGGACCCGCGGTACCTGGGGTATCCCAAGCGCCGTCTGCGCGGACAGGAATATGCCGACTTCATCGAGGCGTTCGTGCAGAGCGTGCGCGAGGTCTTTCCTGCAGCGCTGATTCAGTGGGAGGATTTCCACAAGGACCACGCCTTTACGCTCCTGGAGCGTTATCAGAAGCGGGTCCCCTGCTTCAACGACGATATCCAGGGCACGGCCTCGGTAGTTCTAGGCGGCATCTTCGCGGGCCTGCGCATCACTAAGGAGCCGATCTCCAAGCAGCGGATCGTCTTCATCGGCGCGGGCGAAGCCTGCACCGGCATCGCCCGACTGGTGGCCACGGCGATGAAGAACGAAGGCGCCGGCCGAGACGTCATCAAGCAAGCCATGGTCACCTTCGACAGCAAAGGGCTGCTCCACGAGGGGCGCGAAATCACAGAGCCCTTCAAGAAAGAGTTCGCCCTCTGCAAGGAGATCATGGCCCATTACGGTCTCGATCCGAAGTCCACGCTTACGCCGGTGGAAGTGATCCAGGCCGTCAAACCCACGATCCTGATCGGCGCCACGGCTCAGCCGGGCGCGTTCACCGAAGAGATGATTCGGGAGGTGGGCAAGCACGTGGAGCGCCCGATCGTCATGCCGCTGAGCAACCCGAACAGCAAGTCGGAGTGCGCGCCCGGGGAGGTCATCGAGTGGACCGACGGGCGGGCCATCGTGGCCACCGGGAGCCCGTTTGCCGACGTCGAGTACGGCGGACGCCGCTACATCATCGGCCAGGGCAACAACGTGTTCATCTTCCCGGGCGTCGGGCTCGGCGCCATCGTCTCCGAGGCGAGCGAGGTCAACAACGAGATGTTTATGATCGCGTCGAAGGCCCTGGGGGAATTCGTCAGCCCCGAGCGTCTCGACGCGGGAGCGATTTACCCCAGTCAACAGGACCTGCGCGAGGTCAGCTTCAAGATCGCTTGCGCGGTGGTCAAGTACGCCAGTGATGCCCACATCGGCCGGAAGATCCCGGACGACAAGATCGAGGGCACCGTACGCGACGCGATGTGGTATCCAGACTACGTCCCTGTGGTTCTCAAAGACTAATAGGGTAAACGCCCTATTCCCGGTGAGCGACCCGCGGAATCTTCCTCACCAGTGCTGAGAAACTACCCAGAGACCGTTAATGAGGCGCCTCCCAGGCACTCGGATAGCGCGTATTTCAGGCAGGGAGGGCCCATCGTTGGGTCCGCAACGGCCTTCCGGCGGCCTGCCAAAAGCTCAGTTCGTTATTGGACGCGCGGCATGATGATTGCTATAATGTTCTCACGAGGACGAAGAGTTTAATGAGATAAGAAAAGAGAAGAGAGCTAAGACAGGCCAACGGCATCAATGCTCTTCCGTATCATTCCCCTCTCCGGCCCGAACCTGGAAGAGCGCCGTTGGCCTACTTTTTGCGCTCACCAAACGCTTGCCGTGCGTGCTCCGCGGTCAATCCTCAGGACCCGTTCTCGAAATCGAGCAGCTCTATGTCGAAGATCAGCGTGGCATCGGGGGGGATTGTTGGGGGGCTCCCCGTCTCGCCGTAGCCTAACTCAGGCGGGATTAACAGGCGCCGCCGCCCCCCCCCCTGCATGGAGCCGACGCCCTCGGTCCACCCATCGATCACCCCATTGAGACCGAACTGGACGGAATCCCCGCTATCGAACTCGGTCCCGTCGGTCAGCCAGCCGACGTAGTTGACGGTCACCCGGGCTGCGGGTTCGGGCTGCGGTCCTTGTCCCACCTCGATGTCAATGTAGGTCAACCCGGAGTCCGTGGTGATGGGTTCCCCCTCTTCCAGAAGGGGGATGTCGCCAATTCCCCCGAAGATCGGGGATTCGTCCTCGGCGTCATTGTCGTTGGTGTTATCGCCCGCGTCATCGTTTTGATTTTGGTCGGCGCTGTCGCTCTCCTCTGGGCTGCTGTAGTAGAAAACCGGCGTGGACCCCGATTCGGGGCCCAGGATTCTGGCAACCTCGACGCAGCCGGTCAGCCAAGCCGCAAACACAACGATCGAGCCGATTCGACAAGCCATCGAAGCACTCCCTAATACGATCCTCATTCGCGCGAACTCCTCCCCCCCCACCCGCCGCGTAATCCCGGATCATACCATGCATAACCCCTGACAAGAATCGGTAAGCTGGTAGAATTCCGAGCATCGCTTGCGGAAGTCAGGGATTCCCACACCGCCCAATGGGGCTGAAAGGCCGGTGCCGCATGAACCACACATATCTTGCAATGATGACCGCCGTTCTGGGGTTCGGGCACATGGTGTCTCCAACTCATGGAGACGAAGCGCTCGCCTACGAGGAGATCGCGGCAAGTTTCGCTCCCCACCATCAATCGTGCCGAGGTGGGCACGTCGACTGGACTCGGGGATTCATCATCGCGGAGGGTAAGGGCATCGCGCAGAGCACGGACGACCAGGGGCAATTGATGGCCGAGCGCGGCGCCACGGTGGTGGCCGCCCGCAACGCTCTGGCCATCGCCGCGGGCATCAAGGTGGACGCGAGCGGTCGCGCGGGTGAGATGCCCAACGGGCGAACCATGCTCGAGGGGGTGATTAAGGGCCACGAGGTGGTGGAGGTCAAGTGGCTGGCCGACCTGGAACCGCCCGAGATGCGGGTGCGCTTGCGGGTACCGCTATGGGGTGTCAAGAGCGTCTCCGCAGTGTTCCACGAAGCACACCGCCGGGTGGTGGCGCGCACCGGCGCCCGGCGCGTCGCCCTGGTTATGGATCGCGTCGAGGTGGCCGACAGCGTCTTGGTCATTGACGCTCGCGGCACGGGGCTGGAGGCGTCGCTGTTCCCGGTCGTCGTCACCGAAAACGGCGATTTGCTCTATGACGTCAGCCGACTATCGGCGCAAGCCGCCAGGCAGCGGGCACCGGCCCGGTTTGTCGAAACGGACATGACTTACGAGCAGCTCCGCACGAGCGTGGAGGAAGGACGCTGGTCTCCCGAGCAGTCGGTACCGCCGCGTGCGCGACTTGCATCGTATGCGGAACCCCGGGCGGAGCCCGCGCCAGAGGTGGAACCCGCCGCCTCGCAACCGTCGTCCCAACCGGCGACGCGGTCGCGGCGGCGGGCACGGCGGCGTGTGGTGGTCAAAGGGACCGCCGTCTCCGGGGAACACAAGACGCGGATTGTGGTCACCAACGAGGATGCCGAGAAGCTGCGCCGCAGCGCTCAAGGCGCCAGCCTGCTGCGCGAAGGACAAGTGGTGATCGTCGTGGACTCCGCAGCCGCCGGGATTCAGGGCCGACGCGCCCCGTGGACCGGTGAAGTCCCCGTTCTGGCGTGGTCGTCCTCGCCATGAATTCAGCCGACAACAGCGCCACGAACTACCTGGAGCACCGCCCCCTGCTAACACCGTTGCAGGCCCGCCTGCTGAGCGTCGGGGCCCCGTTGCTGATTGCGCTGATCGGCGTCGGTCTGGCCGCCACCGAAAAGAGCAACCAGCTCGAAAACGTTACGATCGACTGGCGCTTCCGGGCGCGCGGTCCGTTGCCGGCGCGTTCGGACATCGTGATCGTGCAACTGACCGAGAAGAGCCGCCGCGAACTGAAACATGGCGAGCAAGCCTTCAAACTTCGCGAACACCTCCCGGAGGCAATCGATCATCTGGCCGACGCCGGCGCGTTAGTGATCGGGCTGGATTTCTGGCTCGAAGACCTCACCGACGCCGCGGACGATGTGCGCTTGGCTGAGGCCATCGCCGGTGCAAACGTAGTGCTCAGCGTGACCCACACCGGCGGCCTAACGAAACGGGCCCCGGCGCTGTTCCTGGAGACCGCGCCCACCGAAGGGACGATCACGGTGTATCCGGATGCGGACGGCGTTCTGCGCCGACTGCCGGCGGAGTCGTGCCTGGTGGTGGCGAACACCGATGGCACCCCCCGGCATGTTCCACATTTTCCATTGGTGACTGCTCTGTTTGGAATGTCGGAGCGCGACGCCGAGGCCGGCATCACTTGCGGAGATTTCGCCACGCGCGTTGGCAACCGCAGCATTCCGGGCGGGGCACTGGTGGATTATGCATCGACCGACGCGGATGCCTGGACCACGCTCGCGTTCGAGGACGTGGTGCGCAACCGGTTCGACCCGGAATCGATCGATGGGGCGATTGTGCTCATAGGTGTAACCCGCGCGATCGAGGATTTCTTCTCGATGCCTCTGTCGACGGAGCTCGTTCCGGGCGTCTATTACCACGTCAACGTCATCGCTCAGATTCTGGATGACCGGTGGTTTCGATCGTCCCTCGCGGAGGACCCCGCGCGCCGGTGGTTGGTAGCGGTGCTGGGGCTGGCGGCGGGCCTGTTCGCATGGAGCCGACGAGAATGGTGGCAACATCGCCACAGCGCGCTGTGGTTGGCGCTCTATCTCGGTGCGGGGATCATCTTTTTCGTGGGCGGATGGACCTATGCGTCCTTTGCACTGTTCGAGCACCATGTTCTGGTTCCGCTGGCCGGTCCCCTGACGGCGATGGGACTGTCGCTGGGCAGCGGTCTGGCGGCCCAATGGATTCTCCTCAGTGCCGAGACCGGGCGGTTGGCCGAGCGGGCCCGCCGGATCGAAGCCATGTTGGGGCGGAGCGTTTCGCATGCCGTGCTGGAGGCCGTCAAGGCCGATCCCGGGCAAATCGAACGTACGCAGGTGCGCGACGTCTCGGTCCTGTTCTGCGATCTGCGGGGATTCACGGCGGCGACCGGCGAACTGACCCCCGACCGGGTTGCGGTCATGCTGAATGAGTACTTCAACCACATAACCTCAGCCATCTTCGAATACGACGGCTTCATCGACAAGTTCGTGGGCGATGAAGTGATGGCGGTTTTCTCCGTTCCCCTTGCCCAACCGGACCATGCGGTCCGCGCCGTGCGCACGGCGGTGTCCATCAAACGGCAACTGGCGGAGTTGAATCGGCGCCGCACGCAACGAGGCGAACAAGCCCTGGCTTGCGGTATCGGTATTCATACCGGGCCCGCGGCTGCCGGTCACATCGGGTCGCGCGAACGTTCCAACTACACGGTTGTCGGCCACACGATTAATCTGGCGGCGCGGATCGAAGGGTTGACCACCGGCGGTGAAATCCTCATCAGCGAGGCGGTCCGGGAACTCCTGCCCGACGACTTTACGGTGGACTATTGGAAGCAGGTGGAGATTCGTGGCTGCAAAGGCACGCACAAACTCTACCAGGTCAAGTCCGACGTCTGAAGTCCAAGGTCCAAAGTCCAAGGTCCAAGGTCCAAAGTCCAGGGGCCAAGGTCCAGGGGCCAGGGGGGTCCGTGACACATTAGGCAGCCTTTTGAGCGTTCCGTCGCCGAGCGATTGTCTCCCGCGCGCCGATGGTCTTCTTCGCCCTGAAGGGGCGTACTACGATAGCCCAGGGCAACGCCCTGGGGCGGGATTTGCCCGAAGAAACGTAAGCCCTGAAAGGGCGA
>JAUWNF010000048.1 GCA_030612785.1 Phycisphaerales bacterium | reverse complement strand
TATTGAAGAGATTAGCGCCCTTTCTCTGACGATCCCAGAACTGAAGTGGTTGCTCAGCGCGGGCACCGATGGCTGGGGCCAACAGGGCCGCCAGCAGAATAAGCAACTCCGCGCGATTCGCTGGTTCTCTATTCATTACTCAGGTTGGCTATCCGCCCCCGTAAGTGCCTGCGCCGGACCCAGCAACCGGGAGTCAACTCTGCACCTCGGCATGGTGGTGTCGGCGGTCTTGTTCCAAGGACCGGGTTCTCCGCGGCTGCCGATCCACCTTAGCACGTCGTGAGCCATCTGGCAACCGTCAGGATCGACGAACTCGCCTACAGCGGGCGCGCGGGTGCTCAGCAGCAGGAAAGATCATCCCGGCCGCGCGTTCAGCCGCTGTGTCTCCGCTCTTTCCAATACTCGCTCTGCCGCAGGCGCTTCTGGGCCGCTTCTTTCGTCCGGAAGCATCCCAGTTTCTTGCCCGTCTCGGAGTAGATGCACCACGGACGATCGGAGCTTCCGTCCTTGCGAATGACCGCCTCGACGTGTTGCGCCGCCTTCTCGGCGGCATCCCGGATTATCTGGTTCCAACGGCTCATCAGTCGGTTATGCCCCTCCGTTCAGGTTATGGTCGGTCCATCATCAAGGTCGGGTGCGTTTTCCTGACTCTCGCCACCGCCCGGTCCCGGATGGAGAACAGATTGACGTGGGAGCAGCCCATCTCCCGCGACACCTGGCGCACGGACTTCCCCTCGGCCAGGTGACCCCAGAGCAGGGCGCGCTCCTTCTCGTCGAGCCCGTCCAGGATTTCATGGGCCGTAAGGGCCTCCACCGGGTCGCCCGACTCGCCCGCCGCGAAGTCGGCGAGCCTCTCCTCGTCCATCAACTCGATGCGCCGGTGCCGCCGTTCCGATTCGAGGAAGTGCTGTACGCAGCCGCGCCAAGTCTCTGCGTTCCATCGTCCTTAGGAGTATGAATAAGCGGGGTTAGAAGCTGAGAGCTTAACGCCGCGAAAGGTCCAGCGCGTCGGGGTCCTTGGCGTAGCGTCGGGCCGTTTCGGGCGTAATCCTCTGTAGCTTGGCCAACTGCTGTAAGCCGGCGTCCAAGGTGATCATGCCGTCTCGGGCGCCGGTCTGAATGGCCGACTCGATCGCTTCGATCTTGCCGAACTTGATCGCCACCCGTGCCGGATCGTTCACCACCAGAACTTCCAGGGCCAACACCCGCTTCTGCCCCGCCTCTATGTTGGGCAGCAGATGTTGGCTAACCACGAAGCGTAGGCTCAGGGCCAACTGCGTGCGGACGTCTTCCTGGGCTTGGTGGGGGAAGAGGTCCACGAAGCGGGTGATCGCCCCCTTGGCGTCCTTGGTGTGCAGCGTGGTGAGAATCAGGTGCCCGGTCTCCGCCGCGCTGAGGGCCATTCGCGCCGTCTCCGGGTCGCGAATCTCGCCCACCAACATCACGTCGGGGTCCTGCCGTAGCCCGTACTTGAGACCATCGAAGAAGGAGTCCACGTCCGTACCCACCTCGCGTTGGGTGACGATGCTGTTGGGGTGGCGCGAGAACAGGTACTCGACAGGCTCTTCCACGGTGATGATGCGGCGTCCTCCCGCCTGGTTCAGCAGATCCACCAGGGCCGCCAGCGTGGTGCTCTTGCCCGAGCCGGTGATGCCGGTGATGATGACCAGGCCGTTCATCTGGCTGACAATGCGCTCGGCAAGGCCCCGCGGAAAACCCAGCCAGTCAAAATCGGGTATCCGGCTGGGGATGTGGCGAAAACACGCCCCCAGTTGGCCGCCGGAGTAGAAGACTCCCGCGCGGTAGCGCTCGAGCCCCTCCGGGGTAGGCAGCTCGATCGAGCAATCCGCGTTTCTCCGGTGAGTCAGGAGGTCACGGACCTGCTCGGGCAGAACGGACTCGATCATGTTCCGCGCCTGCGCGGCGTCCAGTTCGTCCGATCCGGATTCGCTGATCTCGCCATGAATCCTAAAGCTCGGGCGATAACCGGGCACGATGTGCAGGTCGGACGCCTCGCGGCGGACCATCTCCAGCAGGAGGGATTTCATCTCGGAGTTCCGTGACGCCTGGTGATCGCTCATCGCTTCGATTGCCTCGGAGGTTGATACCCGCAGACGCCCACCGGGTTGCGGATTCGCCGGCACGCCGGCAGGGTCAAACGACGACCCTCTCCATCGGGACGCCCTGCACGGGCCAACGGCTCGGGGCGTGTCCCGCGGCGGCTTCGAGGCGGCGGTGAAACAGCGGTAGGCCACGCCGGCCACGCCGACGCCACACCCTGCGCGTATCGGCGGCGAATGCCAGGGCGGCTGTTCCACTGGGGTCTTCGTTGAGCAACGGCGATCGTCGCCCTTGGTTGAAAAGACAGATCGTACGCTCGGTGCACTCCGCGTGGTAGCGGGCGAGCAGGTCGGACGACAGGTGCCGTCGGGACCATCGGCCCAACGTGTCCATCGAGCGCCGCCAGCTCCGTCGCGCCATTGCGCGATTGATGCGCTCGAACAAGACCCGGTTGAACTCATAGGGCAGGAACGTCTCGCGCAGCACGCGGGCCAGCGCCGCGTGATGAATCTCGTGGTCCATCAGCATGGCCGATTCCAACGCTGCCAGGGCGCGCTCCCCCAGCCCGGCATCGGCCCGGGCCTCCCAGTACAAGTGCCCGAAGTTGACCGTCGTTCCCGTGAGCACGATCTGGTGGGGCACATACTTTCCGTGGGCGACCGTGTCGGCGGCGAGGTGCGAAAGGTAGCCGTACGCGAACGCCCGCGAACGCTCGCCGCCGGCTTCATCGAGCAACCGAAAACCGGTGGACCAATGGTGGCAAAACTGCTTGATTCGGCTGAGGCGCTTGGCAAAGACCATGTCGGTGGCCAAGGTCCCGTACACGTAATCGCAGGCGTGGCGCCCGATCACTACCGCGATGGCCGCCGGAAGCAACGCCAGATTGGAAAGCACGTCGCAGGCCAGCTTGGCATGCGTCGCCGGACCCCAAGCGAACAGCGTCTGGGGATCGAAGAGCACGCAGGCCGCCGCCGCCGCCAGGATAAATCCGTGTTTCCGTCTCAGCATGTCCCTGCTACTCACCGCGGTTGGGACCATCAGCGTCGCATTATACAGCCCGCGGGCCGGCCCGTCGCGTCATCCCGGTCGTGCGGGTGGTCAGGGCAGCCTTGACGATCACGCGGTCGGGCGGCTACACTCCTATCGACCTACAAGCGCCCAGGCTGTGCCAGAAAACGAGCGCCAAGGCCCGGAGGAGGGCAGCGTTGTGACCCTGCCCTCGGTATCTTGTGGCCCATGTTGAGCCGCAACCGGGGCGGCCGACATGAGGAGTAGTCCAATGGCTGAGGAGAAGCCTCATCTGACCGTGACCGAACAAGAGGGGGTCAGCATCGTCGAGTTCAGTGATCGAAAAATCCTTGAGGAGTTGTCCATCCACGAAATCGAGGAGGAGCTCTCCCGGCTGGTGGTTTCGAAGGACGCTATCAACCTGCTGCTGAGCTTTCAGAACGTCGAGCATCTGTCCAGCGCCGCCTTGGGCATGTTGATAAAACTCAACGAGCAGGTGGCCCAGCGCAGCGGTCGCCTGAAGCTCTCCGACATCCGGCCGCAGATTTATCAAGTGTTCAAGATCACCCGCCTGAACAAGCTGTTCGATATTCATGCCTCGGTTAAGGAGGCGCTGGGCGCGTTCTAGAATCCTACCCGATGTTCACCGGCGTTTCCGGGCGACGGGTGACTGGACTTCCGGGCGGCGTTCCTTCAAACACGAAACGCAAGCGTTCATGACCCAGGCCGATCCGGACAACGAAGCGACGTTCCAGGTTATGACATTCCCCGGCGATCTTCGCTCGGCCAGGAAGGCGGCGGACGCGGTCCTGGAGGAGGTCAAAACCGCCCGGTACACCGTCGAGGCCGCCTTTGCCATTAAGCTCGCCCTGGAGGAGGCCATCATCAACGCGATCAGGCACGGCAACGGCTCCGATCCGTCCAAAACGATCACCATGCGCTATGCGGTCTCACCCCGGAAGTGCGCCATCGTCATTTGCGATCAAGGTTCAGGCTTCGATCCCGATCAAGTGCCTGATTGCACCAACGCCGAACGCCTGTCCCTCCCCCACGGACGCGGCATCATGCTCATGCGGGCCTACATGAACCGCGTGGCCTACCGTGAACACGGAGCGGAAGTCTATCTCATGAAATGCAACGAATAACCCATGTAGACCCGCGAACGCCGTCCCCGCGGGCCAACAAGACGCAAAGCATGAGCGAGAGCCAGCGCGATGATTTGCAGGACCATTCACTTTTCGGGAACCGTTCAGGGCGTGGGGTTTCGCTATACCGCACACCACCTCGCCCAGGGCTTCCAGGTCACCGGTTACGTCCGCAATTTGCCTGACGGACGGGTCGAACTGGTTGCGGAAGGCGAGCCGGATCAGATCGATGGGCTAGTGCACGCGATCCAGCAAACCATGCGCTCCTGCGTTCGCGATACAACCTGTTCCGAATCACCCGCCACCGGTGAGCATCGCGCTTTCAACATTGCGTTCTGAGCCTCTGCGGGACCACTGCCGCACCGTCCCCTTGACAATTCGGCAAGTCAACGGTTACTCTCATTCACGGCGCGTGTTGCCGTTTTGTACCCGTAACCAATTCGCTGGAACTTGAAACGCGAGGTGTCTAAATGAAGCGCAGAATAGTCCCTCTCGTGTTGCGTGGCGCCGGGACCGCCTGCTTGCTCGTGGCGGTTATGGCCCTCGCCTGTCAGACCACCCCTTCCCCACCAGGACCTGCTCCCGAAGCCGACCCGCTGACCGAAGCCGATCGCCGGGCCAAGGCCCTCGATCCCGACCTGATCATCTTCCAGGCCGGCGGAGTGAACGGTGCCACCCTCGAAGGCGGTAGCCTGACGCTGGAGTACGCTTTCCTGGCCGTCAAACCGCAGGATGATTCGGCTATCTGGCGACTGACCTACGACCTGTCCACCTGGGCGGTCCCCGAAAGGCTCGAGGGCCCCATCGTGGGGGTGGCTTACAATGACCTCACCCAGGTCACCGTGTCGGAATCTGAGGCCCGAGCTCTGCTCGAAGAGGAGGGCTATGACGACGACTTCTTCACGTGGAGCCTCTCGACCCCGCTTCACCCGGATTACCCCGATCCGCTCTACGCGTTCATTTACGAGGACGGGACGGTCACCATTGACACCGGCACCGGCGCGGTCGCTCGATCCGATCTCGACCAAGCGCC
This sequence comes from Phycisphaerales bacterium, assembly GCA_030612785.1. GTDB lineage: Bacteria > Planctomycetota > Phycisphaerae > UBA1845 > UBA1845 > JAAEQG01. Next base: position 6,723 of record JAUWNF010000048.1, on the reverse strand, counting down.
GCCCCTGACGGCACCGCCTCCGACCGAGGACAGCGTCAGCCTCGAGTACATCGTAGCGGCCACCGAGCACATCAAAGACACCTCCACAAACGCCTTCATCATCTGGGCCGGCGGATACGGTGCCGGCGGCCAGCAACTCGAGACCGTCACCGAGACCGCCATGTGGGCGTTCCTCGCTATCGACCTCGGCGACTCCAACGTACGCGCGTGGCGGCTCACCCTCAGCGACGACACGTGGGAGGTCGAGGAGTTGACCTGGCCGCCGATGGGCATCGAGTACACCGATCTCACCGTCGTGAGCATGGATGTGATAGAGGCCCAGCGCTTCGCCACCGACGCAGGTTACCAGCCCCCTTACCAGATGTGGGAGGTCTTTAAGCCCCTCCACGCGGGGATTCCGCATCACCAGTACGTGTTCACCACCCCTGCGCGATTCATTATCGTCGATGCCGAGACCGGCGAGGTGAGCATCGAATAACCCTCCACAGCCACGTCCCTAGACCGCGCTAACCCGCGCCGTTGCGTTAGAAACGCTGGAATCAATAATCGTGTTCCAGGATTTCCAGGCGGGTTTCGAGTGTCGTACGGAGTTCGCCCGGCGGCAGGCGCTCGATAAGACGTCGGTAGATATCGATGGCTTCAGTCCGCCGACCCTGGATCGTGGACAACTCGGCCCGGGCGATCAGGGTTTGCGGATTGTCGGGATTCAAGCGGAAGGCCCGGTTGATCAGTTCCTCCGCTTCCGACACATCGCCCGGGCGACGGCGGTCCATCAAAGCGGAGGCGAGTTCGACGAGCACCTCGGGCTGCCCACCATCCAGCGCGATCGACCTGCGGTAGGACTCGACGGCTTCGTCCCTGCGTCCGTTCACCATGAGGATCACGGCGCGAGTGTGGTGATAGGCGGCATGGTCGCCGAAGCGCTCCTCCTCCGCAGCCAATGCCGAAAGGGCGTCGCCGGCCTGGCCGGTGTCGAGCAGTGCGTCGATCCACGCCAGCAGATCGGGTAGCGCGCCGCTCTGCGCGTAGCGCTGCCGCAGTTGGACGAGGTCCGCGCGGCGCGCCTCCGCCACCCGCGCGGAAACCTCCTTCAGCAGGCGTGGGGCTTGGGGATGGTGGGGCTGCTGCATGACGGCGGCTTTCAGGGCGCGCAGGGCGCGTTCGTCGTCCCCCTGGTCGGCATACGCGCGGCCGAGGGCCCACTGGGCATCGAACAGCCCCGGAGCGATCTGCACGCTGCGTTCCAGGAGCTCGAGGCCGAGCGGGTTGCCGATGCCGGCCAGCCAACTTCCGTAGCAGTACATCACCGGTACGCTGGTCGGATGTACCCGGTAGGCGGACCTGAAGAGACACCAGTTGCTGCGCCAGTCGGCGTTGCGTTCCCAGCAGCGTGCCAAACCCGCCAGCACGATCACCAGCATCACCCAATGGCCGACTCTCTGCCGTCGGGGCGTTCGTAACCATCGTACGATGACGGCACCAGCCACGACCGCCAGAAACACCGACGGCAAGTACCAGACCCGTTCGGCAAACAGTGTCTTGATCAGAAACAACGTGTTGGACACCGGCAGATAGCTGAGCACCACGGCGGCGCCGGTCAAAGCCAGAAGCTGCTGTCCCGAGCGCCACGCGAGCACAATGACGACCACGAGTGCCGCAACGCTCAGCACGCCGATCGCAACATGCAGGTTCGTGGGCGAGGCAGCCAGCCGAACCGCCTGGAAGGAATAGTCCATGCACAGGTCTTGCGGCCAAACCGTCTTGGTAATGTACATGCCGAACAGTTGCCAGGTGCCCCAGAAACGCTCGGCTGCCGTCGCGTCCACCATCACATTGGTGATCCTGGACGGGACGGTCGTCTGAAGCAACTGGCCTCCGAGCGCGTGATAACGCAGCACGAGGTACGGCACCAGCGCCGCCAGGACCACCATCGTTGCCATCAGAACCCGTCGACCGCGGCCCGCCGGCCACTGGGCGACGAACGCGAAGAGGGGCACGAGAACGACCGCCGCGATCCCACTTTCCTTGGAGAGCAATGCCGCCAGGACGCACACTCCCGAGAGTGCATACCACAGGGCGGCGAGCGCGCCCGTGGCGCGCGTGGCCCGCCAGACCAGGGTCAGCGCCGCGAGCGCGAAGAACGCCGCGAGCAACTCGGCGCGGCCGACCACGTTGGCCACCGCCTCGGTGTGGATCGGCATGGCGGCAAAAAGTACGCCGGCCAGTGCTCGGGCTTGCTGACCGCAACCGACGCACGTAGCGAGCACGACTACCAGGGCGGCCACCAGCGCGTGCAACAGCACGTTGACCGCGTGATAGCCCGTCGGGTTGTCCCCCCCAGCCATGTTGTTGAGACGGAAGGTGAAAACGGTCAGCGGGCGGTAGAGTAAATCGCGGTTGGCATCGTATCCCCGGGTGTGCGCCCAGTAGTCCGTGGTCCATATCTCGGCCCCACGGTTCGGCACCCAAACGGCGGGATTGTACTTGACGATCGCGAAATCGTCGTAGGCGAACCCGTTCAGCAGCGTGTTCCCGCCGCTGAGCAGGGCTACCACGACCGCCAGCGCCACCGGCCAGGCAATGCTGTCAACGGGTATTCCCAGCGGAGAAGGCGGCGCGTCAGCCACGACGGGCCCTCACGGGTTCGAAGCATCACGAATAGAAAACGTCCGCAGAGGCGCTTATGGTCGCCCCTGCGGACGCCGGATGTCAAATGGTCGCGGCAAACCCCGGCGACTTACTCGACAATCGTCTCACCCGGTGAAACCATCTGCGGCTGCGACTCCTGGTGCGTTTCCACTTTTTTCACTTTTTTGACGTCGTCCGCGCAACCGGGCACGGTGGCCACCGCAAAAGCCAGGGCAGACGCCACGGCGAGAACTGCTATAAACCTACGCATTGGATGACTCCTTAAGTGCTCTTTCCACACGTCGTACACGGGACGGAACGCTACCGCCGCTTGACGATTCGGATTTCCTGGTGGAAGACCGACCACACTTCCATGCCGGGGAGACTGACTGTTACCCGGGCGATACCACCGCCCCATTCGGTCCTGTCGACCATGGCCCCGATCAAGACCGCATCCACCTGTGAGGTGATGGAATCATGCTCGGTCACGAAATCGCGAACCAGCGTATCGGAGGAAATTCGCAGGCCGTAGATCTGCTCGGACAACTTCCGCTTGGCGTCCAACTCGGCGGCGCGGGCGGCCTTGAGCTTGCCCTGCGGCGTATCGATGGCCGGATCGGTGCCCTGGCCGGTGACAATGATGCGCGTGGACGCCCAGTCGGGGATGGAGATCCCCGTGGCTTGCGCGGCGACGGTGACGTACTGCGGTTTGGGCACACCCATGCCGGTGGCCTCGAAGGTCTTGCGTTTGATGTTCTGCTTGAGATTCACGATGTCCGTGCCGGTCACACGGTCGCCCCGGTAGTGGCGGGTGTGGATTTCCTTGATGGTCTGAATGACCTGCTCGGTGGGGACGGCATAGGTGACCTCGACGATCGGCTCATCGTGGTGGTAGTAGGTTCTGACCTCGTGTGCGCCGACCAGGTAGCCCCGCGCTTCGGTCTCGATGGTGTCCCATTCGGTCACGAAATCCTTGACCAGCGTATCGGAAGTGACGCGCAACCCCTTGATTCGCTCCAGCAGGCGGCGCATGGCGTCCAACTCCGCGGCGCGCTTGGCCATCAAACGCGCCTGCGGGCCCATCTTGATCCACAAGTCGGGAATAGCCGGTGAAGGCAGCGTGATCCCCTCGCTAAGCATCTCCTCAACGCCCTCGGGTAGACCCGGCGGCAACTCGGGTCGTGGGGCACCCATGCCGACCGCTCTGACCACATCCTTCTTGATAAACTGCTTCATCTGCTCGAAGTCGGTGCCTTTGATCTGGTCGCCCTGATAGTGGCGAGTGTGGATCTCCTTGAGGTGGGTGATCAGATTGGCGACGGTGACCTCCGCGGGCACCTCGCAGGATAGGTCCTCGTACCACTTGGGCTCACCCAGACGAACCCCACGGATGAACGTGTCCAACTCGGACTGGATCACGTCGCTCTCGGTGACGAAATCCTTTACGTACGTGCTGGAGGTGATGTGCAAGCCTTTGATCGTCTCCGCCAGCTTGCGGTAGGCATCGGCCTCGGCTGCCCGCTTGGCGAGCAGCTTGTTCTGGGCATCTTTCGCGCTCACCTGCGCGACGGCAAGCTGCGTCCCGGTCAAAACGATGCCCACCGCCAAAAGGGACAATAACGTTACTTTGCGAACCATCGGATGTCTCCTCATAATTAGGACCACGGGATCTCAGTTAACGTCGGGGGGAATCATTCGGATACGGTCTTTGTTCTCGGCCATCCGGTTTTTGGCTTCGAGGTACTCCAAACGGTTCTTGGCCACCGCCGCCATTTTGTAGTACCTGAGGGCTTCGTCGAATTTGCCCATGGCCTCGCAGCAAACCCCGGCCGCAAACGCCGCCCGGTCGTCATCCGGGTCTTCGGCGAGTGCCATCTTGAACTGGCTCATCGCCTCCTCGAACATGTCGCCGCGCAGCAGCTTGACGCCCTGGACGCAGTTTTCCTGCCCGCTGGATTTCAACTTCACTTCGTAGCGTACCGCACAAGGGATGAGTTTGGAGATAAACTGGCGCGCCCCGGTTTCGACCGCGGCACCGATGATTTCGTCGCGCGGCGTCAGCGTCGCCTCGGTCTTGCTCGAGCCGAAGAAGGGGCTGACCTTGGTCTTGTCGCTTTGGCGATAGGGCTTGGGCGAGTACGTGACCCAGTTCTTCCCGGTGGCGGAGTCGACCAGCTTGAAGTCGGTCTGCACGGTGATGTTTCGGCTGACGGTTTCGGCCTCGGTGGTGTCCACGCTGCCACCGCCGCCGCCCCAACCATGTCCGCCGAAGCCGAAGCCGCTCAGGCCGCTGATGGTGCGCCCCTTGCCCTTGTGCGTCTCGACCTTGACGTTGATTTCGGACATGATCAGGCCCTGGACGCCCAACTGCTTGGCCGTAGCACCCGGTCTGGCCGAGTCGACCATGCCCGCGGCGGCCATATCCTGCTCCTTCATGACCGAGCTGGTATGCTTGCGGTCCGCCACCTCCAGGTTGGTGCCGTACCTCTCATTGGATTCCTGGATCAGGTGTTGGACGTAGTTGGCGGCCAGTTCCGACCACTTGGTGTCCGTGACCTCGTTGACCTTGGCGTCCAAAACCGCCACGGAGTTCATTCCCGGCGGGAGCCCCTTGCTGGGATTCAGCACGTATTCAACGGCCACGGTGGCCTTCTCCGAACCGCCGCACCCGGCGACTAGCATAACCACGCACCACGATACTACGACACACGCCAAGCTATGATACTTGTCGAACATCGAACGAACTCCTTCGGGACAACCCTGGTCAAGTGAAACGTTCAGAGTGCTGAAACTCTCGTATTCAAGAACACCCATCCGCCATCCGCGCATGGCCCCCTCCGAATCCGGACCGATGGCCTTCCGTATACCCGAGAGGCAGGCCGCGGTCAAGAGACTAGAGACGTCATTCGTGCCCCTTACGGGACTCCTAACGCCGTCCCGGCGGTATGTCCGCCGGCATCCGGGCGGGGGAAGGGGCATATGCGTCAAGGGATATCCGGCGATGTCCCCTCCCGAGGGGCCTGCCCCCCTGGCGATATCGGAGTCCGCGGTTCCGGTGTGGGATAGGGGCGGATATGCTGCTGCCAGCCGAAAACCCAGGTCACCACTACCGGAGCCACCACCGATATGGAGCGCGCCGCCCTCGGTCAGAACGAGCCGAAGAACATCTTCGGCTGGTGCATGTACGACTGGGCGAACTCCGCGTACGCGACCACGGTGGTGGCCGGTCTGCGGCCGGCCTACTTCGCGGACGCCATCGGGGGGCCCGAGGGCGCGGTGATCGCCGGCGTTCGCTACAGTGCCACCAGCCTGTGGTGCTTCGCGATCTCCGGCGCGGCCGCTGCGGCGTTTCTCTCGGCCCCGGTGCTCGGGGCCATCGCTGATTCCTCCGCCGCGAAAAAACGATTCCTCCTGAGCTTCGCGTACGCCGGTAGCCTGTTTGCGGTTCTGCTCTACTTCTGCCAATCAGGCAATGTGGTGCGGACGCTGGCGTTTTTTGTCATCGCGCAATTCGGATTCATCAGCGCCAACGTCTTCTATGATGCCTTTCTCCCACAGATTGTCAGCGAGGACCGCCTGGATCGCATCTCCGGTCGAGGATATGCCTACGGCTATCTCGGGGGTGGGCTACAGTTCGCCATCGCGATGGGCCTGATGGCCGGGCACGACCTTCTGGGCATCTCCGAAGCCACCGCCGCCCGCCTCGGGCTGGCCATGGCCGGCTTGTGGTGGGCGGGGTTCACCCTGTTCACCGCGTGCCTCTTGAGAGAAACGCAACCTGCCGCAACCCTTCCCGAGCGGTACCGCGCCTGGCCTCGGTTGTTCGCCTATACGAGGGTCGGGATCAGCCGCACCCTGAGGACCTGCCGCCGCGTCGGCCGGTTCCGCCACCTTCTCCTGTTCTTGATCGCCTTCATGCTTTACAATGACGGCATCCAAACCGTGATCGCTATGGCTTCGGTTTACGGGAAGGACGAGTTGGGCCTGTCCATCACGACCCTGATGCTCACGCTGCGCGTCGTCCAGGCGGTGGCGATGGGCGGGGCACTGTTGTTCGGTCGGATCGCCGAGCGCGTGGGCACGAAACGCGCGGTT
>JAUWNF010000097.1 GCA_030612785.1 Phycisphaerales bacterium | reverse complement strand
CAGCGATCAACATAGTCGCACTACTCGTGAAACGCGGTACTAGTCCTGCGGAAGTTCGACTTGCGGCGGTTTGGCAAGCAGACTCCGAGCGGGTATGCTGCATACTGTGAAGGTGATTCACGACGCGGGGCGGGCACGAGGTTGGGAGATATGCCGAACATGCGCGGAGCGTATCCGCTAGGAATGGGCCCGCTTCCGCAGCGAATCCCGGCGGTTGCGGGGCTATTGCTCATCGCTCTCCAATGGGTCGGGTGTGCTGCGCCGCCGCAGAAGACCACCGCGATGGTTACGGGCTTCGTCCCAGGCCTTCGTCCCGGAGACCTCCAGCACTGCGCGGAGGAGATGGGTCGTGATCTGGTCCCTCACCCTCTGCTGCAGCGGAGCGACCCTCCCGTGTGGATCGGCATCGTGAGCGTCGACAACCACACCAATGAGCCTTTTGTCGGCGGCAGCGCGGACATGGTTGTCCAGCGGATCCAGACGATTCTCCATCGGACCTGCAGTAGAGAAAGTGATTGCGCCGCCAGGTTCGTCGTCACCCGCAAGTCACTGGAGGACGCGATCACCGAGCGGAAGGATGCCCAGGCGGCGGGAATAGTGACCAATCGCGGGACCGGAAGCCGACCTGCAATCGACTGCTTCCTTTCCGGCGTGTACCATGAGCTGGCCAAGCGCGACGGTGGCGTGCAGATCGTCGAGATGTTAATGACTTTCGAGTTAGTGGATGCCGTCACCGGTGAAGTGTTGTGGACCCATGATTACCTCGTAAAGACCGTTACTCCGGACTGAAGGCCAAGCAATGTCAACCTCCAGATGTGATATGCAATGGTTGGGCCATGGGACGGCGGCTCTGTTGCTGCTGACGGTTATGGCGGGATGTGCAGGGCCCGGGGATGCCGGACGCAAGGCGCTGGTCACGGGCAGCTTTCTGGGCGAGCCCGAGATCCGGCGAGTAGCCGACTTGATGGTCCGGGACATGGTCCGCGAGGCGCTTTTCTACCAGGGCCAGGCGCCGCCGCGCATCGCGATGGTGAAAGTCGAGAACGACACGAACCAATACTTGTTCGCGGACGCGCGAAACGCGTACATGGACCGCATGAGGACGCACTTGAAACGTGCCCTGCAGTCGCGGGTCGAGTTCGTCGACCTTGAGCTCGAGCGCCGCTTGCGTGCGGATCTCGTGGGTTGGCACCCTGATGAGGAGGCCAGCCACGGCAGAGCAGGGGAGCTGAAGTCTCGCCACGGAGTGGACTACTTGCTGGGGGCTACTTTCGCGTCCTTGGACAAGGTGATCCCGATCCCTGACGAGAAGGGGAAGGTCCGAAATCAGAAGGTGATTGAGCTTCAAATGGTCTTCTCGTTGGTCGACGCGGAGACCGGGGAGCTTGCCTGGCAGAATGCCGTGACCTCTGCGGCGGCATTCACCACTCGGGATTTCCAGGACTAGGGGACGAAGACATGCTGAACGAGAACCCAAGTCGATGCGCCGACACCACGCACCAGGGGCCGGGTTTCCGTCATGATGATGTGTGGCGAGTAACTCACATCCTGGGATGCGTGGTCCTGATTCAGTCGTTGGTCGGGGGCTGTGCGACGCCCAAGAAGGAAGTCTACGCCGAGATGAACTGGGGCTACGCTTCCTATGAGGCGACTGCTCGGCAGCTTCGCGAAACCGCGGTGAAGGAAATGGAGAAGCCTATTGATCGTCGATCGAGGGACGCCGGAGTGACCATACTGGATTATGCGTCGGCTTGCCTGGCAGCAGGTGAGGTGGAAGCGGCGCAGAAGGCACTCTATGAGGGGATTCTTCTTACCAACGATCTGACGCTTGGCCAGGCGGCAGGATACGCAAGTCTGTTTTTCGACGAGGCTGGAAAGGTCTGGCAGGGTGAAGCGTACGAGCGTGCCATGATCGAACTTCTGCACGCTGCGGTTCTCATGCAAGCTGGCGACTTCGATAACGCGCGCGTGGCCTGCGACCGAGCGCTCATGACGGATCGATTCAGCAAAGGGGCGCTGGTGGGGGTTGAGGGTCAGTGTTCGAAAGACGGGCGATTCAAGCACAATGAGAGGTGTTCGAATCGGGGTTACAGCGTGTTTCAACGAGACTTCCTCGCTGCCTACATCCTCCGCACGATCTGCTACATACAGCAGGGTAGAGCCACGCGCGCCGCCGCGAGCTGGGACGAGGCGAAGGACTTCTTCGAGGAGTTGTGCAGCGCCTGGCGCGAGAGCCTCGAACGCACCCCTCAGGAGCTGAAAACCTGGACGGGGCCCGACGGGCGATACGCCTATCCCAACGCTATGATACCGCCTTTTCGCAGCGAAGCCCGAGCGCGGGGCCATCTATTCTCGAAACCTCTCGAAGGGCTTGCCCAGGCGAACCTGGTAATCATCACCGCGACCGGAAGCCGTCCTCAGAAGACGAAGGTGGGCACTGTCGGCGGCATCAGCCGGACCGTGAACTACGTTCACGACGGCTACCGGCCACCCAGCGAGGCGGTCATAGCCGCTGATGTGTTCATTGACGGGGCGTATCGGGGAGCGGCCGTCCAGAGCCTCAATCTGTTCGGCCAGGCCGCCGGCCGAGGGCCGTCGCTCAAGGACCTGGCTCAGGAGCGCAAAGAAACAACCGAGGAGATCGGCAAGGTTCTGCATCAGCACGGTAGTTATGGTATTCAGTACGTCGGAATGCTAATCGAAGTACTGAACCGGGAGGAGGCGGACGTGAGGCAATGGGAGCTTCTTCCCAATGCAATCCACATCTGGGTTGGCCGTGTTGAGCCGGGCACACACCGACTCTCCTGCATGTTCACGGGCTCGAACATGCCCACTCACGACTTGCTCGTCGGTCAGCAATTGGCATCCGGCCTGGGGGCCCTCGAGAAGGCCTACGTAGTCGCATATGAGCAAACGTCCAAGGCTTCAGAGGCTTCCTGGGGTCCTGTGGCTTCGCGACACACGCGCGTCAAGGACGTGATGGTGCCGGAGACAGGATTGGCAACCGTCTTTATCGCGGAGCAGTTCAACGCCCATGTTTCGACGGTTGACCTGGGGTCTCCGCGACGGTACGAACTCTTACCGCGCCGATTTCCTCCTAAGTCCTAGCGCAGAGGCTATAGCTGAAAGATGAGACACAACGTACTTCTCGAGCTCAACGCAAGCCGCCGCGTGTGGTCTATATTGAGCGTTTGGACACTGGTCATGGCCGGTACAATGGGTGGTTGCGCGAGCACTGGCGGGCCTGACGTGTACGTGGATGACTACATGGAGCTTCGTCCCTTTGTGACCCCGGCAATGACCGAGATTGAGGAAGACGCTGGATCCCCGCGGTCAACCGGGCCGGCCGGCGAATCTCCGGTGGAAGATGAAGGAAAGGCGGGAGCATGATGTTGTTTCCTCGGGTCAGCCTCTTGGCGTCTCACCGGCGCCGCGGGCCGCGGCCTGGATCTGCGCTGGGATGTGTGATCTGCGCGTTGTCACTTGCCGGGCACGGTTGCCACGAGCCGCAGGCTGAATTCCAGGAAGGGCTGACCCAATCCATCAGGGTATCGAACGCTTGGCTGAAGAACAACGTTGACGTGGGGATTGATCGGGCCGAGTTGAACCGGGACTCTGGGCTGTTCGAGGTAGACGCGTCGATAGTAGCCGAGGCTCTCGAAAAGGGCCGGCGCCAGAGTTACCGCGTAGTGGCGCGTGCGTGCTACTACGAAGGCGCCAAGGAGGACCCGGTGGATGTGTCTGAGTGGTCGGAGTTCGCGCTGGAGCCCGGGGTGCGGCTGGTCTTTCAATCGACAAGCCTGAGGCCTGCCGACAGGTTCGTGATCGAGCTGGCCTACCCCGAGGAAGTGGGGCTCAAGTGAATGCGTCTCGTGGGCCGCTCCGGCAATTCAGGTCCGCGCACAGCGCGATGGTTGTGTCGGCCTCTGGCCGGAGGGTGCTCGCGGGCGCATGCTCCAAGGCTGGTTCCAGCCGATGAGCTTGCCGGCATTGTTCCTGACGCTTGGAGGACCAGTACTTGAACCGTTCCGTTCGGCGCCTTTAACGACTAGAATCGTGTTGCAGGTTCTCGCAGAAGTGAATGGGAGTCCTCGGTGATGCAGAGCCGCCGTTTAGCCTGTCTGGTAATCCTCGGCATCGTGACGTGCGCAGGTGGATGCGCGGAGCCCATTAAGACGGAGTATTACTCACGAACGCCGCCGACCGAGCCCCAATGGAGGCCCGGCGGACCGGCCTCGTCGCTACGCGTAGGGATCGGCGCGGAATCCATGGAAGACGGTGGCACCTTCGCCGCATATGCCAGCGGGCAAGGCGCCTTCGAATACCTTGGCTGGGCGAGACCCGAGCTCATTCCAGGCTTGGATTGCCAGGTCGAGTGTGCCGTATCGTTTGAACACGCCGGCGACAAGCAGGTGCATTATTGCCTGGGACGGCTAGTGGCGAATATCTACAACGCAGATCACTCCGCGCTCCTGGATCGGGTTGTGCGTTTCCATGAGGCGATGTACACGTCGAAGTCAAAAGAACACCAGTTCACGCACGATGGCCAGAATGTACACGAGGTTGTGCGCGAGCGCCTTTTCGACGAACTGATTGCGTATCTTGAGACTGCCCCGGAGGTAGCGAAGGACTGACGACTGTCCAGCTTCAACGCACGAGGGCCTGCGCGCCGCTACTTGGCCCGGGGGCCGTTTCTCCCGCCCCGCGCAGGTTCACTAGCGCCGTTCCAAAATGTCGAGGGCCTGCCGAATCGTCCGCGTGGACATGGTCTTGGGAGATTCGTAGCGGCGGCGTGTCGACACTCGGACGTGTGACGAGCTCGCCCGGCGCCAAGAACGCTCGGCAGCATTGCACGTGGTCGCGCTCGAAGATGCGCTGCGTGGTAACAACCGGTGAGAAGCTCAGGCCGCAAGGCGGTAGTAATGTCGCAGCAACCCTCCGACCGACTGGTAGGCCGGTCCCACAGTGAAATGCCGATCGCACCAGGCGGGGCGGTGTCGTCCTCGGCAAGGGAACCTGGAGACGAATCTCAGGCTTTGCTGCCGGCGGGCTTGGCTGCGGCGTGGTGGCGGAGGGCCTGGAGTATGATCCGAGGGATCTCGGCGGGAGCGCCGGTATGCTGGACGGCCCCGATTTCGGCCGCCACCTTGGGCATGCCGTAGACTACGCAACTCTTGCGATCCTGGCCGATGGTGACGGCGCCGGCCTCGCGCATACGCAACAATCCCTTGGCACCGTCGGCGCCCATGCCGGTCAGCAGGATACCGACGAGCTGCTTCCCCATGGTCTCGGCGGCGGAATCGAAGAGCACGTCCACGCTGGGGCAGTGGCGATTGACCAGCTCATCAGAACCGTAGGCAATGCGCCATTGTCCGCCGCGGACCCGCACGCGCATCTGCACTCCGCCGCGGGCCAGGAAGGCCCGACCCGGGACGAGAACGTCGCCATCCACGGCTTCGGTGACCCGCAACGGGCTGAACTCATCCAGGCGCCTGGCAAAAGAGTCGGTAAACCCCTCGGGCATGTGCTGAACGATGGTCACCGGAGGCCAATCCGCCGGCACACACGACAGCAGGTTCTTGATGGCTTCGGTGCCGCCGGTGGAAGCGCCGATAGCTATCAGATAACGCCGGGGATCCAGCCCTGCGGCACGGAACGAGGCCGATGCCGTGGTCGCCGACTGGGGGATGGGAGGCGGGGCGGGCATGGCGATGGCTGCGGCGTGGATCTTCTCCGCCAGGTCCCCGCCCAGGCGGCGCAGGCCCGCCGTGCCGCCGCGATTGGGTTTGGCCACCACGTCAACGGCGCCGTCTTCGATCGCCTGCAAGGCGGCGCGGCTGTTGGCCGGGGCCATCCCGCTGCACATGATCACCGGAACCGGATAGTGGACCACCAGCTTCTTCAGGAAGGTGAGCCCGTCCATGCGGGGCATCTCGATGTCGAGGATGATGACGTCTGGTCGGAACTCGATGATCATTTCCCGGGCTTCGTAGGGATCCTTCGCCCCGCCGACCACGACGATATCCTGCTCCTCGGACAACACGCTGGTGAGGATGGAGCGCACCAGGGGTGAGTCATCGACGATCAGAACCTTGATGGGGCCGGTTCTTTTCACCTTAACCTCCCGGGCGCGCCGTTGTGGTCAATCCACTCACCTTTTCAACGACCAATCGTCCCGTGCCCGTGTCGAAGACGAGCTTCCATCCGCAAGCCCCGCGCATGGGTTACTTCCGATACACCGTCGGCTTGGCGTACTCCAGGGGATGTTCGATACTGTTGAGGCTTTCGGAGTGGCCAATCATTAGATACCCCCCGGGGTGCAGATGGGCGGCGATCTTGTTAACCAGGGTTTGCTGGGTCTGGCGGTCAAAATAGATCATCACGTTGCGGCAGAAGACAACGTCGAAACCGTGGCGGAAGGGAAACGTCGGGCTCATGAGGTTAAAGCGGACGAAGGTGATCGCGCTGCGCAACTCCGGCACGATTTGCAGGAACGTCTTGCCATCCTTGGCGATCTTACGGAGGTAACGGGTCCGGTACTGCGGCGGCACCGTGCCGACCCGGTGCGTCTCGTAGATCCCCAGATTGGCCTTGTTGAGCATCTGCACGGATATGTCGGTGGCCAGAATCTTGAGTTCGATTCCGGGGAATCTGGTCAGCGTGTCGTAGGCGACCATGGCGATGGAGTGCGGCTCCTCGCCACTGGAAGAGGCGGCGCTCCAGATTCGCAGGGTCGAATGCTCGCTCCGCCAACTCTTGCTCTGCGCCCACTCGGCGATAATGGAGCGTAAGAGGTTAAAATGCTGGATTTCGCGGAACATGTGGGTGGTGTTGGTCGAAATGGCGTCTAACAGGGTGCAGAGTTCCTCGCCGGTGGCGTCCTGCTCGACATGGCGAAGGTACTCCCCGTAGGAGCTGAAACCCCCCTTGCGCACCCGCTTGCCCAGGCGCGCCCGTACTAGTTGCATCTTCTGGTCACCAAGACTGATACCGCTCTTGGCATAGACCAGGTCGCGGACGTGCTCATATTCTTTGCAGGTGAGGTCGCGGACTTCGGTGCCGACGGCCATCGTGGCGATCCCCAATGTAGCGTCACCCCTTGTGGGTGACGAAAAACGAGGCTACGCCGCCCACAAGGGGCGACGCTACAGATTAAGGCGACAAGCCCCTGAGAAGCCGGGTGGCCCACCCAATCATTGCTGATCCCTCCAATCGTTCGCAACGGAGCGCTGGGCGGATTACGCCCCCGGCTCGTAGCGGAGGTGAAGTCGCTGGCCTTCCACGAACACGGTCGATGAATGCGGGCCCTCTTCGTCCGAGAACTGGGGCGTCTCGGACAGTTCGGCAAGCCTTGGGATGGTCAGGTCGAAAACCGCCTCGGTGCCATGGATCGCGGTGATGAGTTGCCCGCAGACGATGTTCATGAATTCCTTGACCGCATCAGTGGACTTGGTGTCCGCGTCTTCGTCGTTCGGGTCGATTCCCAGGAGGTTGGCGGCCAGTTGCACGGCGAACTCTCGCGTGCACCAGAACCGCAGTGTGCCGCTCTGCGGTCCGTGGTAGCCAATCTCGGTTTCGAGCCAGACATCCCCTGCCGAAGGGGTGGCACCTTCCTCATCTTCGCTGAACATGAACGCCAGGTTCGCGAGGACTTCAGAAAAGATCGCCGTCAGCGTCGCTGTCTTCTGGTGCTGAGTCATCGGTAACTCCCAGCAAGGGTTTCAACACATCGCGCAACTGTTCGGGCTGAAACGGTTTTCGGACGTACCCGAAGGCGCCGAAATCCGACATCTGATCGATTCGTTTCTGGCTCCCTTCCGTCGAGGCAATAACGATAGGGATGTCCTTCAACTGCTCGTTTTCCTTCATACGCGTGAGCAGTTGTATGCCGTTCATGGTGGGCATATTGATGTCCACCACCATCACTGCCACGGAATGATCATGAAGCTGGGCGAGTGCTTCGATCCCGTTGGAGGCCTCGTAGACCTCGCCGATATTCAGGCCGGCGATGTCCATGGTCCGCTTGACCATCTGGCGGATGGTTGCCGAGTCGTCCACGATGAGAACGTTGTTAGACATCGCTATGCTCCTACTTGCCCACGGCGACCGCCTTTGGGTTCCTCTTGGCGGTGCTGCTAAACATCTCTTGGACCCGCTTGGGGTCGGTCATAGTCTCAAGGCCGACCGCCTCCAGGTCGCTTTCGGTGACACCATGTCGCCGCATCACTTCCTCGTCGGCCCGGTAAAACAGGCCGTCTTCTCCCAGCCCCAGACCCAACAGCAGGCAGACGCAGTTGGCCAGGTAGACCACGTCCACCAGCGGGTCAGGTGAATCCAGCGCCGAGGGGTCGTGATGGTGGCGAATACAACGCACGATCGCGTCGGGCAGCTTCCACTGCTCCGCCAGCAGGGCGCCGACCTGCTCGTGAGAGAACCCGAGCACCTGCTCCTCGGCTTCAATGAAACTCAGCTTGTCCTCAGTAACCCGGCGGACGATCTCGGTGAATTCCTCGGCCACGTACTCGTTGAGAATGACCTTTCCGATGTCGTGCAGGAGCCCGGCGGTATACGGCAGGCCGACATTGGGCAATTTTAAGCGCTGGGCGAACTCCGCGGACGCCAGCGCCACGGCCACCGAATGTTTCCAGAGCACACCCGGTTCCAGTCCGTAGCCCACCTGCTCCTTCGCCAGCAGTGCGTTGGTGTGAACCCCCATAACTAACTGCAGGACTTTGACGGTGCCCAAATACATCATGGCGTCATTGAGCGAGGTCACCTGGCGCGACAGCCCGAAGTAGGCCGAGTTGCACAGCTTGAGCACGTCGGTAGTCACCGCCTGGTCGTACCTGATGGCCTCCACGATCTCATCCACCGTGCTGGACGGCTCGTTCACCACGCTCATCAGTTTGATGGCAGTGTCCGGCAGGGGCGGCAACGCTTGCACTTGTTCGAGAATCTCATTTATGTCCTTCATAGCTCGGACTCCTTGCCACGCGTCTTTAGCGTTACGCGGCCGGTCCCGATCTCCAGTTTCAGCGTCCGGCTGATGGATCCACCGACGTTCTCCGATTCGATCAGAACGCCGTTTTTCCAGAAAATCTTCCGTAACATGACGTAGTTTCGCTTGCCGATGTTGAAGGTCCCCTTGTCGTCCAGGAGTTGTGACCCGCCCGCAACTTTAACCACCATTCGCTTCTTGGACGCCCCCAGCCCGTACGCGGCCCGAAACAGGGCGGGAATCCCGGTATCGGCGAACATGGCCGGGTTGGCCTTGGCCTTCTCCGGCGAGAGCGACGACTCCGGCAGCATGTAATGAATCATCCCCCCGACATGAACT
>JAUWNF010000176.1 GCA_030612785.1 Phycisphaerales bacterium | reverse complement strand
GGCGGGCTCTGCAGCTTGTCGCTTTGCACTGAGTTTGTGGGCCCGGCTCCAGGTCCCTGGGGGTGGTCTCGCCCGGTGGGGCTGCGCCCGGCCGGCCGGCGAGACGCCGACCGCTACTCAAGGCTGCTTCACGCTGGTGGTCCACAACCAATAATCGTGCCCCAGGCCGACTTCACTCGCGATGGTCTTGAATCCGTGCTTGTGCAACGTCCGCCGCCATTCGCGTGGAGTGAAGGTGACCCCGCCGAATTTGACCTCCTTACCCTCCCGCCACTGGTCGAAGAGGATGCTGCGAAACCTACCCCGCCCCAGTAGCGGGCGGATGCAGTTCTTCATCCTTTCCATCACCGGGATCGGTGCTTCCCGCAAAGTCTGCACGCGCAGGTAGCCCCCTGGCTTGAGCACGCGGGCCAGTTCCGTGAGATAACATTCGACGATTTCGTAGAGGGTGAGGTGCTGAAAGGCCAGGTGCGAAAACACGAAGTCGACGGAGGCATCCGCGATCGTCGGCAGAGAGCGCCCATTGTTCAGGTGCACATGGGCGTTGGGCACGTCGGACAGATTTTCGCCGGCGTAGCCCACCATGGTCTGGCTGATGTCCACGCCGACGATCGCGCGGCACCGGGCGGCGATCGGCTTGAGCAGCCGGCCGAGGCCGCACCCGATCTCCAGGCACACCCAGTCCGGCTGAATGGGAATGCCGTCGAGAATGCGCCCGACGGCAATCTCGGTGTCCTGTTCCCACAGGTCACGCAGCAGCGTTTCGTCGTCGCTGGCCAGATACTCCTCCGAGGCGCAAATCCGCCGGTACCTGGCGTCGAAATCCGACGAGACGTCCCAGAAACGGCGCGTGGCTTGCAGCCACTGCTCGTGCTGTGTGTTTTGCATAA
Organism: Phycisphaerales bacterium; assembly: GCA_030612785.1. Taxonomy (GTDB): domain Bacteria; phylum Planctomycetota; class Phycisphaerae; order UBA1845; family UBA1845; genus JAAEQG01. The sequence goes on along the minus strand of JAUWNF010000176.1, from coordinate 5,969 downwards.
CGACTCCACACACCGATTCGGTAGCGGTCGAGGTTTGGTTACGCTTCCTTACGAGGCTGTCGATTTAATCGTCCATGGTGATCCCCAATGTAGCGTCACCCCTCGTGGGTGACGAGAAACGAGGCTGCGCCGCCCACAAGGGGCGACGCTACAGATTAAATCGACAGCCGGTTACGGTCGCGGTTCGGTCCCGTTCAAGGTCCCGTAACTATTCATCGACGGTCTAGGGCGCACGGTTTAGTCCGGGAATGCTGCTCCGGAGCGGCCCAGCGGCTGCGTACGACGCTCGCGAATTAAGTCCAGCCCGTTTGCGGGATGACCGATAATAGCCGCGTGCAAGCTTCGGAGACACCCGTTCCGTCCGGGCAAACGCCCATTCCCCAACTGGCGGCGGGTCAAGCACTCGGCCCGGCGACGCTCGAGTGCGCGCGGCGCATTCCCTGGTATGGAATTGCGCTTGCTCTCGTGCTGGCGTTATCCGCTTGGTTCCGCCTATCGAACTTGGGCTACGCCAGTCTGACCCACGACGAGGCCTGGCGAGCGAACATCTGCTACGGCGTTGACCCGGTGTTGACGCCCCGGAGGCTTCCGCCGCTCCAATTCGCGATGGGCCGGCTGATCCAAAACCTCTGTGGTCGAACCGAACTCTGGGTGCGTTTGCCGTATGCCTTGGCCGGCGTCGGGTGTGTGATCTTCGCGTATCTGTTCGCTCGGCGGCACTTCGATCGCGGTTCGGCACTGCTGGCGGCGGCGGTGGTGGGTTCCAACCCGGAACTTGTCGCCTTTTCGCGCAAGGCGAAGGTCTTCAGCCTGGAGGCGTTGATGGCCGTGCTCGTGCTGTGGGCGGGTTTCGAGGCCTACCGCCGCCGGTCGTCCGGCGCTCTGCTGGTGTTCATGGTGGCGGGCACTCTCGCCGTCGGGTTCACGTTCAGTGCATCGTTGATGGTGGCGGCCTGGATGCCACTGCTGGCTTACGCTGTGCTGGGTGCCCCATTCCTTGCGCAGCAAGGGGTGGGGGATAGCGCAATACCCCACCCCTGCTATCGCAGGGATGGGACACGGCCGCACGGCAGGCCGCTGCGGACCTTTCTCGTGGTCACCGCGGTGTTGGCCCTGGTCGGTGGTGCGTGGTACTTCTGGCTGTCCGGGAGCCCGATCGGCAACGTGGCCCGCGAACACCCGGCATTCAACGACGCTTGGCCGGCATCGTTCGCGCCCGCAGCATTTGGTTCCTGGCTGTTGGCCAAGGCGGACGGCGTGCTCCGTTTCACTCTGGGAACCAGCGGCGTGTGGGAGCCGCTGCGCTGGTACGTTGGTGTGGCGGGGTTTCTGGCGATTGCCGCGTCGAGCGGCGTGTTGTGGCGGCGGCAGCGCGTGTTGTGCGCGTTTTTTGCCATCCTCGCCGCAGGGGTCGTTTCGGCGGCGGCGCTACGCCTGTGGCCTATCGGGGAGTTGCGGACGATGACCTTCCTGATCCCGCTCTTCGGGATCGCGATCGGCTGCGGACTCTACCAGTTCGTGCGGCACCTGGGGCGTTCGCCGGCCACCGTGGTGATCCTCGTCTTCTGCGTTCTCGTGCCGACGGTCCGGGCGACCAAGGCGACGCTATTCCCCCCTCCGCTGGAACAGCACACCCGCCCGGTGTTCGCGTACACGGCGGCCCATCTTCAGCCGGGAGACGCGCTCTTCATCCACTACGAGATGAAAGACGCCTACCGGTTCTATTGGCGCGACACCGATCATCCGACCCTGTTGCAGCCCCACGACTGCCGCGACGACGTCGGGGCTTTCGCCGCGCGCTTCGATCCCTGGATCGCCGAACACCCCCGCGTCTGGTTCGTCTTCATGCTCCGCCGCCCGGCCGAGATCGAGGCGTGGAGGGATCATCTCGAGCAGCACTACCGCGTGTGCGACGAATACCGCTTCAACGACGCCGCGGTTTACCTGGTGGCCCCTTCCACCGGACGTGATCCAGCACTTCAGCCAGTCGGCCGGCGAGGTGTTCGCGGGTGAACGGTCGGAGGAGGTCCGGGGCACAGCCGCCCGGCAGGCGGCCGCCACGCCACTTCCGCCACAGCTCGGTCAACGCTTCAGCAACCGTATCGGGATTGGACTCGACACAAACTCCCGCCCGGCAGCGCCGGACCAGACGCTGCACCTCTCCGTCCGTTGGGCCGACCAGCAGGATGGGGCGACCGGCCGCCAGGTACTCGAACACCTTGCCCGGCATCAGCGAATCGGCGTTGGGGCCGGTCGGTGCCGGCAGCAACAAGACGTCGGCGCCAATCATGTGCTCGATGGCCTCGTCGTGCGGTAGATAACCTGTGGCAGACGGAGTAACGCCGGCTTTGGAGAAGCGCCGGCTCATCTCCTCCGACATGGTGCCGACCACGCGGAACTCGAAGCGCCCGTCCCGTTCATGAGCCCGGCGCGCGAACCGCCCGAGACCCTCGATTAGGCCTTCGTCTACCCGGTCGGACAGAAACCATCCGGCGAAGGTGAGGACGAAGCGGTCGGTCGCCCCGTGCCGGGCCCGCCACACGCGACCCCGATCGAGGTGCGCAAAGTCTTCGTAGTCAACGCCGTTGGTGATGCAGACAACTTTCTTACTGTGGCGGGGGACGTGTCGACCAAGGACGCGCGCCTGGCTTTGGGTGACCGCCACGACGGCGTCGGCGCGTTGCAGAATCGCCTGCTCAATGTTCCGCTCGATCCATCGCCGGGCGCGGCTGCGGTCGGTATAGCAATAGTCATCGGTCCACAGATCGCGAAAATCCGCCACCCATGGCAGACCGGTGACGCACTTGACCAGCAGCCCGAGCAAATGATTGGCCACTGGGCTGTACGTGGAGAAAACGACGTCGATTCTTTCACGACGCACCACGGTCAACAGCGGCACGGCGCTGCGCAGTGCCCAAGTAATTTGGTCGTCGGGAATCATGTGCGCTGACAGCGCCCGCAAGAATTGCAGCGTCCGCCATTCAAGACCGTCCCACAGCTTAGTGCTCAGCAGCTTGGCCACACCCAACTCCCGCAGGGTCCGCATGACGCGGCGGTGGCCCGCGGCGTAGCTCCACGCCGGGCGGGTGTATCGCACGAGGTCCGCGGGCAAACCGGCCATTAGGCCGGCGTCGCGGGGAAGTTGCTCAAGACCATCCGCCGACCACACCACCGTCCGCCAGCCGAACCGTGGGAGGTACTTGGCGAACTTGGCGCTGCGCTGGACGCCCGGGCCACCGGTCGGTGGGAACGCCTGGCAAATCATCAGCACGTTCCGCGCGCCCCACATCGCCTCCGCTGGACGCGCCGCGCCCTCGCCAGCGGAGCCAGTCGTCAGGATGGGGACCGCCGGCACGACTGGTACGGTAGCGGTGCTCATCGCGGATCAACCCACCGCCGCGGCGGTCTTTGACGCCACGGCCCACTTATAGCTCTCGATCAGCGAATCGAGCGAGTCCGACCACTCGTATTCTTCTTGGACCACGCGTCGTCCGATGCGGCCCATCAGGCGCCCACGCTCGCGGTCCTTGATGAGTTCGATAATCGCTCCCGCCAGGTGCCACGGGTCCGCCGGCGGAACCAGGATTCCGGTCAGGCCGTCGCGCACCGTTTCCGTCAAACCGCCTACCTGACTGGCCACCACCGGAATCTCCATGGCCGACGCCTCCAGCGCGCCGATGCAAAACGCCTCGGCCAACGACGGAATCGCCACCACCGACCAACGTGACATCACGGTGGGCATGTGCTCGTGGCGTTGGGGCCCCAGCCAACGGACCGCATTCGTTACCTGGAGTTCTTCGACCAGCTTGTGGCTCTCGTTCCGCAGAGGCCCGTCTCCCACGAATTCGAACTTGGCATCAGGGCAACTCTGGAGCACCGAAGGAATCGCTTCGAGTAAGTACCGCAGCCCATTGACCAGGCGAAAGCCCTTGAAATACCCGACGATCTGCTCCTCCGGTGGCCAGGAAGACGCCGGCGTGAACAGGCTGGTATCGACCCCCTTCGGCACGATCCGTACCTTATGAGTCCCCGTTCCCGCGAAAGCCACGATGCGTTCGGCGAAGGTCTTACAAGTCGCGATGATCGCGTCGGACATTCGCACCAGGGCGACGCGTTTACGGACCAGATCGGGCGGCGGCGGCGGCACCCCGGGCGGAAGCTGGATGTCCGAGCCCCACGGCGTCACTACCAGACAGCCCTCGGCCGCGATTTCCGGAGTGAGGCCCCAGTCGTGCAGGAAGTGAATCTGAACCACGTCGTGCTCGCGCATGATGCGCTTAAGGTACCTCTCGTGACGCTTCGCCCAGCGCGTAGCGTAGCGTAGCCCGGCTTTAGGCACCGCGTGTTTCTGCACGTTCACGTTTTCGATCGGCAAGGGGTGGTGGGTTATGACCGTCGCTTCAATACCGCGCCCGGCCAACCCGCGGGAAATCCGCTGGACGTGCACCGATCGTGCGTCACCTAGAATGCACACTCTCATCACCACACCTGCCTCACGACGCCGTATGCGCCAAAAGACGGTCAGTCTCCAATTCCGATGTCTGGTCGTCCGCCGCCCACGTGCGCTCCATGGAGAGCATCCCGCAGGCCCGACCGCCATCGTCCACCACCAGCGGATACTCGAACGAGGTATCCACCTCGATCGTGCCCCGGTCCGCGTCCCACATGCGCACGTTCCAGAAATACTGCCCACCCGCCAGCGGCAAACGTGGCAGGTGAATTAGCACGCACCCCTCGCCCGCGCCGGCGTCGAACGTCACCCCGTCGCGGAGCGAATTCAGGCTGATCACGTTCTGGGCGAAGTCGCGGCGCATGTTGGCTTCAATCACCAGGCGCGGAATCGGCCGGGGCAGCCAGTACCTGATCTTGATGTCCAGCGGCTCTGCCGGAGTAACAGACACGCCCCCGCGCCCGTCGGCGCCCAGGAAGCGCACGCTCAAAACCCGCGGGCCGGCCGCGCCGGCATCGTCCACGAGCCGCCCGCACACGTCGGCTTTGCGACCGTTACGATCCCGCATGAGCACCCCGACGTACTTTTCGATGGCCTGCTCGGTAGGGCCGTGGAATGCGACCCGTCCTTCCTCAAGCACAACCGTCCGTGGGCAAATCCGGCGGACCTGTTCGAGGTTGTGACTGACGAAGACCAGGGTCAGCCCGCTTTGCACCAGTTCGCTCATTCGATCCAGGCAGCGCACGCGAAAGACCGCGTCACCCACCGATAGTACCTCGTCCACCAACAGGACGTCCGGCGAAACGTGGGCCGCAATGGAGAACCCCAGCCGTGCCTGCATGCCCGTGCTGTAGCGCTTGACCGGCGTGTCGATGAAGGGACCCACGCCGGCGAAGTCGATGATCGTATCCAGCTTCTCGCGGACCTCATGCCGGGTCATGCCCAGGATGGCGCCGCCCAGATAGATGTTCTCACGCCCGGTGAGTTCGCCGTGAAACCCCGCCCCCACCTCGATGAGCGCCGTGAGGCGACCGTTGACCCGAACCCGGCCTCTCTCAGGCCTCATGATGCCGGCCAGCACCTTCAGGATGGTGCTCTTGCCCGCGCCGTTGGTGCCGATGATACCGAGCGCCTCGCCGGGCTGGACCTGGAAGCTGACGTCGTTGAGTGCCCAGAACGTGTCCCGGTCCGCCGACCTGCCGCCCCGGCCGAGCAAGCGTCGTAGCCCGGAGCCGATCAGCGACGCCAGCGTGTCGTGCCCGCTACCGCGGCGGAACCGCTTGGACACCTCGTCGAATAGCACAGCCGGATCGGACACAAAAACCCCCTCGGAGCTATCACTCATCCTTAACCTGGATCATTCATATTCCCGGGGATGATTGATCAATCCGGGCTGACCGCGGGTGCCCCATCCCGTTTCGGCCGGCCCGGGGGGGCGGGGGGGGGGGGGGGGGGGGCCGCTGGGGGGGCGACCAGCGGGGGGCGCGGCGGCGGGGGGGGGGGGGGCCCACCCGGCGGG
>JAUWNF010000491.1 GCA_030612785.1 Phycisphaerales bacterium | reverse complement strand
TTTGGGACTTGTCGGTCTAGTCGCTCGCGGTGCCCCCCAATGTAGCGTCACCCCTTGTGGGTGACGAAACACGAGGCTGCGCCGCCCACAAGGGGCGACGCTACAACGGCTGCTTTGTACTTGGTTCTTATGCGTTGTTGGCCAACAGCTTGACCAGCCCCACGCCACCGCGAACCAGCAGGCTGAACATCAGCAGCACCAGCAGCGTCCCGACGGACAGCGACAGAATCGGCCAGCCGCCCTGGATGCTCTCGGCGGTGGAGGAGGTCAGCAGACTCACCACGAAGGTCAGGAAGCCCAGCACGATGATCGCCCCCAGCGAGCCGCGCAAGTTGCCCGGGAACGGAGCCATCCGCACCGTGAGGCAAATGAGCAGGTAGAGGAACAACCAGACGTGCCAGTTGCTCCAATCGCTGTGCAGCGCCGCCGCCAAGGTGGTCTCCGCCAGCGTGATCGTGTCACGGAGCATTGCCCAGAATCCGGGCAACGTCGACGGCAGCACCGACCCGACCACGTCACTATTCATCTCCGGGACGACGGACCCGCCGAGGTACCGGGCTACGAAGTAGATGGCCACGGCGCACGCCAGGATCGGCAACATGCCGATGACCACCGGTCCGACGATGGGCACGCGCGGCTTGGGGTCCTGCGTCTGTTCGGGGGCGCCGGTTTCGTCATCCTTGTACAAGGTGGTGTTGTTCACCGTCCCGCCGGTTACCAGCAGACCCAGCACGTGGCCGAGCTGCGCCACCAGGGTCCCGGGCAGCAGCACCGTGTTCACCACCCGCGGCTTGACCAAACCGCTCCATAACTGGTGCACCCCCCATGCCGTCAGCACGACTACCAGCACCCAAAACGTCACGGCTGCGTACAGCATGTTGATTCTCCACCGGCTGAACTGACTTGTTTCCCCACCCTGCCCCCGGAAAGTGAATCGCCCGCTCGCGCCGCGCAAAACGTCACCGTCCGGGCAGAGTACCCGCGCTGTTACCCAATATCGGCTCAGAAGCCCAATTCGCACCACCTAAACGGGGAAGGGAGACTCGCAAACCCGCCCGGCGCAAGTATAATAAAGGGGTCGGTAGTTTCTCCGACGAAAAAGGAATCATGCACGACCGCAGCCTGATACGAAATTTCGGCATTATCGCCCACATCGACCATGGCAAGAGCACGCTGGCCGACCGCCTGCTCGAATTCACCGGGGCGGTTGCCAAGCGCGAGCTAAAGCAGCAGATGCTCGACGACATGGACCTCGAGCGCGAGATGGGCATTACCATCAAGGCCAACCGTGCCAGCATCCTCTACGACTATCAGGGCCGGGCGTACATGCTTAATCTGATCGACACCCCCGGCCACGTGGACTTTCACTACGAGGTTTCGCGGGCCATAGCGGCGTGCGAGGGCGTGCTGCTGCTGGTGGATGCTTCGCAGGGCGTGCAAGCCCAGACGGTGGCCAATGCGTACCTTGCAACCGAGGCCGGCATCGAGATCATCCCGGTGGTCAACAAGATCGACCTGCCCGGGGCCTCGCCGGAGGACACCGCGCTCGAACTCGAACAAATCCTGGGCCTGCCCGCGGAGGAGGCGGTTTTCACCTCCGCCAAGACCGGGGAGGGCATCAAGGAGTTGCTCGACGCGGTGGTCGAACGTATTCCCGCGCCCAAGGGCGATGCGGACGCCCCACTGCGGGCTTTGATCTACGACGCCAAGTCCGACCCCCACCGCGGCGTGATCTGCCACGTGCGGGTGATCGACGGGCTCGTCAAGCGCGGCGACAAGATCAACCTGATGGGCGTGGGCAGCACCTACATCGTCACCGAGGTCGGGCAGTACAAACCCAAGCCCGCCGCGCTCGACGCGCTGCGCGCCGGTGACGTCGGTTACGTGCTGGCGGGTATCAAGACCATCGCCGACGTCAACATCGGCGACACGATCACGCTAAGTTCCCGCCGGGCGGACGAAGCCCTGCCCGGGTACCAACCGCCGCAGCAGATGGTGTTCTGCGATTTCTACCCCGGCCCTGGTACCGAAACCACCGAGCTGCGCGAGGCGATGGAGAAGCTGTGGCTGAACGACTGCTCGTTCACCTTCGAGACGGCCTCGTCAGACGCTTTGGGGGTTGGGTTTCGCTGCGGCTTCCTCGGTCTGTTGCACATGCGCATCATTCAAGAACGCCTGGAGCGCGAGAGCGACGTCAACGTGGTGCAGACCGCGCCCACGGTGACGTTCGAGGTCACGCTGGGCGACGGGACGGTCAAGCGGATTGAGTCGCCCAGTGAACTGCCGGATATGTCGCACGTCGAGTCGATCGGCGAGCCCATGGTGCAGACCCAAGTGCTTGTACCGGCCGACTGCGTCGGTCCCATCATGCAACTGTCGCTGGACCGCCGGGGCACGCATAAGAAGACCGAGTACCTCTCGCCCACGCGGGTGATGCTCACCTTCGTCTTTCCGCTCAGCGAGATCATTTACGACTTCTACGACAAGCTCAAGAGCATGACGCGCGGGTACGGCACGATGGACTACGACCTGGCCGGCTACAAGACCGGCGACCTGGTGAGACTGGACATCGTGGTCAACGGCGTGCCGGTCGATGCGCTGTCGATCATCGTGCACCGCGAGAAGGCGGCGCGGCGCGGCCGCCGTCTGCTGCTCCGGCTGCGCAAAGAGATTGCCCGCCACCAGTTCGAGATTCCACTACAAGCCATGATCGGCGGCAAAGTGATCGCCCGTGAGACCATCAAGGGCTTTCGCAAGGACGTGACCGCCAAGTGCTACGGCGGCGACGTCACCCGCAAGCGCAAGCTGCTCGAAAAGCAAAAAGAGGGCAAGAAGCGTATGAAGCAGGTCGGCAACGTCAGCATCCCACAAAAGGCCTTCATGTCCATCCTCGACCCGGAGGATTGACAAACGCCGCTTCATAGATGGGCTAGTGCCCCAGTTCTTGCGAGCGCTTCCAGGCGGCCAGCACCCCCTCTTCGATAAGCCTGGGAACGCCGGCGGCGTTCATGGCGGCAACGGCGGCCTCGGTCGTCCCACCAGCGGAGGCTACCTTTTCGCGCAGGACGGCAGGCGGGTCGTTGGACTCCATCATCATGCGGGCGGCGCCCAGGCAGGCCTGGGTGGTCAGCAGCTTGGCCTGCCGTTGGGTGAGCCCGGCCTTTTCGCCGGCGGCAATGATGGCCTCGACGAAGTAGTAGAAATACGCCGGTCCCGTGCCGGAGACGGCGGTGACCGCGTCCATGAGGTCCTCACGTTCCAGTACGATGGCTCGGCCGCCGGCCTCGAAGATCCGCTGGGCCCGGAGCAGGTCCGACTCGCTGGCGTACTGTCCCGGAAACACGCCGGCCATGCCGGCGCCGACGTGAGCCGGCAGGTTGGGCATGGTCCGGACCACGCGGGGTCTGACGGTGGGCAG
>JAUWNF010000437.1 GCA_030612785.1 Phycisphaerales bacterium | reverse complement strand
CCCGATGATGTCGGCCACCTTGCTTACGAAGTCATCGACTCGATCGAACAGACGGCATCCGACCAAATGTTGTTGCGGGCCTTCTTCAAACATGCGAAACTCGTACCGTAAGCGATTTACTTATCCATTCAAGGGTCAATAATCGAGTGAATTCACTGTTGACGGGGAGAATAATACTTCCGAGTACTCGGTGAAAGAACAGGGACTCAGCGATGGAGATTCTACGGCAACTGCGAAAGACTTTAGTATTTGGCGCCCTGCGAATCGGGATGGAAGTCGCCCAGCGAACAGACAATCCGGCCGTCATCGAGGCCCTGCGCGGGTTGTTGCTGGGCCTGACGCGGACGGCTATCCCGCTGCGGAAGCGGCTGACCAAGAACATGAAACTCGTGGGAGTGTATCACCAGGGGTTGCTCGACGCACATTTCGAGCGGGCCGTCGATCACTTCATCATGCTGGCGCACATCCTTCGGGCGGGGTTTCCCAAAAGCGGTTGCCCCGAGAAGTTCAAGTTTGATGAATCCTTTCGGCTTCTGGAGCAGGCCTACGCGGGCGGCAGGGGGGTAATCTGCATTGCGCCGCATCTTTGCGGCTTCCCCGTCCATGCTCCGATCGTGATGCCGCGTATACCGTGCAGCAGCTACGTCCGCCGCAACCGAGACCCCCGCAAGATGCGGATCACCGAGGCAGTCGCCCTGGCGGCTGGGGGCCCCCTGGTTTATCCACCGGAAGGTGCGACCAAAGCGGAAAGACTGCAGGTCGCCATCGATGTATTGCGCGAAGGGAAGATGCTGTTCATTACACCCGATACGCCGCGCAAGCCCCACCAGGGCATCCCCGTCACCATCTTTGGGCGAACGGCGTATTTCCCTACAGGGGTGTTCGTCATGTCGATGCGGACCGGCGCGCCGGTCGTGCCGGTCGCGTGGCATTGGCAAGACGGCGCTTATCACCTCCGTTACGGCGAGCCAATCGAACTGGCCAGGGCAAGAGGAAGCAGGCAGCAAACCGAGGCCGCTACACGCAAGTGGGCCCAGAGCGTCGATGCCTTCCTGCATCAGTATCCGGAGATGTGGTGGAATTGGCTCGATAAACGCTGGACAAGGATCATTCGCAACGAGTGATGCCCGACGCGATGCCCGGGGCAACGCTCGGGCATCACGTGATTGCTCTGACCAGTTGGTTCCATTACTTGGCACCATGAAACTCGCTCGCCGAAAACGGCACCGGCGTTCGACGTGCCGTGCGCTTCCGGCTACCATAGGCGCAGCGCACCAGGAGTATGGTTCGCGACCTGAGGGTAGTCCAACACCATGACCCAGCGGATTCGCTACTACAGCACCAACCGCAAGGCCCCAACGGCCGACTTGCGCCGGGCGCTGCTCCAAGGGCAGGCCGGTGACCGGGGCCTGTTCATGCCCGAAATCTTCCCGCAGTGGGGCGCCGGCGAGTTGGCGTCGCTGGTCGGGCGGTCGTACGCCGAGGTCGCCACTTCCGTCCTGCGACGCTTTACCGAAGGTGCCCTGGAGGCGACCGAGTTGCGGCGATTGTGTGACGACGCCTACGACTTCGAGGTCCCGCTCGAACACGTTACCGGCAGGACGCACGTGATGCGTCTGGACCGCGGACCGACCGCATCGTTCAAGGACTTCGCTGCCCGCATGATGGCCCGTTGGATGGCGTGCTTCATCCGCGACTCGGGCGACGAACTGGTCGTCCTCACCGCCACCTCCGGAGACACCGGCAGCGCGGTGGCCCACGCATTTCACGGTGTGGAGCGCATCCGCGTGCTGGTGCTGTTTCCTATCGCCGAGGTCTCCGACCGCCAGCGCAAGCAGATGACCACCCTCGGCGGCAACGTGACCACCATCGCCATCGACGGAAAATTCGACGACTGCCAGCGCATGGTCAAACGCGCCTTCGCCGACCCCGCCCTGGCGGATATTCCGCTGACGTCGGCCAACTCGATCAACATCGGGCGTCTGCTCCCGCAGTCGGTGTATTACGTTTATGCCTACACGCGGCTGGCCGACGTCGCTACGAGTGAGCCGGTCATATTCAGTGTGCCCTCGGGCAACTTCGGCGACATGATGGGGGGGATGATCGCCGGGCGGATGGGCTTGCCCGTTCGCCGCTTCATAATCGCCACCAACGCCAACGACGAGGTGCCCAGCTTCCTGGCCACCGGCCGCTACGAAAGAATCGAACCTTCGCGGGTCTGCATCTCCAACGCGATGAACGTGGGGCACCCGTCGAACCTCGCCCGCCTGGTCGATCTCTACGGCGGGCGCATGGATGAGCAGGGAACGCTGCACCGACCGCCCGACCTCGAGCGCCTGCGCCGCGATCTGTACGCGATCAGCATCGACGACGATCGGACCCGGCAAACCATCCAAGAGGCCTACGAGCAGTTCGGTCTGGTTCTGGAGCCGCACGGGGCCGTCGGATGGGCCGGTCTGATGCAGTACCTCCGCGAGCATCCGCAGGAGGCGGATGTCCTGAGCGTGTCACTGGAGACGGCCCACCCGGCCAAGTTCCCCGAGGAGATCGAGGCCTGCATCGGCGTGGCCCCGGACCCGCCACCGAGCCTCGCCGACCTCGACCGGCGCGAGGAGTCCTACGGCAGTTTACCGGCGGATTACGAGCCGTTTTGTGAGCTACTGCTGAAGGAGTTCAAATCGTAGGGCGAGCACCGTCGTATGTGTGACAGGCAGTGGCGTCCCCTACAGCCTCCGAAGGAGGCGACGGAATGAAGCCCAGGGCGAAGCGCAGCGAGCCCTGGGTAAGCAGAACCCGCAGCTGTCAAGCCCCTGAACAGGGGCGACGGAAGGCGGGATTCCACTGCGAACGTCGTGGGAAAGCGTCTCGAGGTCCATCCTTCCGTCACCCCCTCCGGGGGTTAAGGTCCCCACCACCCCGGTGACCCAGGGCTCGCTCCGCTCGCCCTGGGCTCTATTCCGCCATCCCCTCCGGGGATTGATCCTAACTCCACAGCCATTCACCTTTCCAGGCTTGAAAACCCACGGCGCGTGGCTGAACGCGATTGGCAGGGGGGCAGGCGTCATTACCGTCGTTCGGGACCGCGACGCGGACGTCGTCGAGTTTGCCCAGAGCGAGACACTTGAATCGCGTCTCGTGGGCCTCAAGCAGTACGACGGCTCGCACATTGAGCTGTGCCCGGTCGAGCACCTGCTCTTGCTGTCACCAGGGCACGGCCTGCCCACCGACGCCCAACGCCTTGCTGCCAATGCCAACGACTTTGCCAAGATCGCGCGGGCGTACCTGACCGAACGCCAGGCCCGCGAACGCGCCGCCGCCCGGCGGGAGCAGTTACTCGCTACGCTGGCTGAGCGGCAGTTCTTCCTCAAGAAGGGCTTCGACTACCAGGAATCCAGCCTCGCCGCCGCCCGTGCGACCTTTGCGGAGAAGGCGCGTAGCGGCAACAAGGGCGCGGAGCTGGACCTATCGAAGGTCAAGAAACAGCAGCGCGAACTGGGCGCGCGGCGGACGCAGGCGCTCGCCTTGATCGAGCGCGAGCCGCAGCTCATCGGCCCCGGCGACGTCTGGTTCATCGCTCACGCCCTCGTGATTCCGACAACCGATCGCGAAGTGCGCGGGCAGTTCGAGGCGGACGTGGAGCGCGTCGCCATGCAGCGGGCCTGGCGGAGCTGGACTTGAACGGCCGGACGACTCGGCTGGTATCAGGCGGTAGCCGCGACGCCCGGCGTGTCGTACGCGCTCTGGGCATCGCCAACTTGGCCCCGCCAGCTTCCGGAAAAGGGCCTTCCAAGGCCCAGGAGG
>JAUWNF010000720.1 GCA_030612785.1 Phycisphaerales bacterium | reverse complement strand
CGCACCAGCGGCGTACAATGCGTGCCGGCAGACCTCACATCCGTCGGGCATAGCCCGACTTACGAGGGACAAGGAACCATGCTCGAATCATCCGCCAGACGTTCCGCTCGGCTGCGGGAGTTGATCGAAGACCACATCGTGATGTTACCTGGAGCGTTCAACGCGTTGAGCGCACGCTTGATCGAACGCGAGAGCTTCGAGGGGATATACCTTTCCGGCGCCGTGCTCGCCAACTCCGTGGGCGGCGTGCCCGCCGTCGGGCTGCTGACGTTGACCGAGCTGCGCGATCACGCCGCCCACCTCGCCGGCGGGACCACGCTCCCGATCATCGCGGACGCGGACACCGGTTTCGGCGGTCCAGAAAACGCCGCCCGCACCGTCCGCGTGCTGGAGAATGCAGGTGTCAGCGGTATGCACCTCGAAGACCAGGAGTTTCCCAAACGCTGTGGACACCTGGAAGGCAAGAAGCTGGTCTCGGCGGAGGAAATGTGCGCGAAGATCACCGCCGCCGCCGCCGCCAAAAGCAGCGCCGATTTCTTGCTCATCGCTCGCACCGACGCCCGCGGCGTGGGCGGCTACGACGAGGCGGGCCGGCGTGCCCGCCGGTACCTCGACGCCGGAGCCGACGGCATTTTCCCCGAAGCACTGCACACCCGCGAGGAGTTGGCACGCTTCGCCCGTGACGTGGACACCATCCTGCTCGCCAACATGACCGAGTTCGGCAAGACCGAATACCTGACCGCAGATGAGTTCGCCGAACTCGGCTTCAATATCGTCATCTTTCCAGTCACCTTGCAGCGCGTGGTGATGAAAGCGACCGCCGAGTCCTTGAAGATGCTCCGAGCCGAGCGGTCGCAGAAGTCCTTCCTGGACAAAATGCAAACCCGGCGCGAGTTGTATGATCTGCTGGGTTACCAGATGGATGTACCGCCGTCGGGTGGCCCGAAGCAGGGTTAGCACACAACGATTCCGATGAGTGGCATGGTCCAGGACCGCCCTCCATGACTTCACGACCTGGCCTCGAATCTTTCGAGGCGGTACTAGGCCATGTTGAAGGCTGCTAAGTTCCTCGGCCGGCGAGACGCCGGCCGCTACGCACGGCGGTTGCTTTTCCCGGTAGGCGTGCTACGATCCAATCTCGTTGCCGGTCGCCCGGACGGCGACCGGGTTGTGCATTCCCAGTCGTATTGACAATTCGAGAGGTGCCCCACTATGGCCAAGCTGAAGGAAGTATTTGCCAAAAGACTCCCGCAACTTCAGGACGAACTCAAGAGCCTGATCAAACAGTACGGAGACAAGGTGATTTCGGAGGTCACCGTGACCCAGGCCTACGGCGGCATGCGCGGGGTCAAGGCTCAGGTGTGTGACACTTCCACGGTGAGCCCGGAGACCGGGTTGATCGTGCGGGGCATTCCCCTGGAGAAGATCACTGATCGTTGCCCGGAGGAGATGTTCTGGCTGCTGCTCACCGGCGAGTTGCCCGACGCGGCATCGCTGAAGGAGTTGCAGGCCGACTTGGCTGCCCGGTCCGAGGTGCCCGACTACGTGTGGGACGTGCTCCGGGCCATGCCCAAAGACTCGCACCCCATGGCCATGCAAAGCATGGGGCTGATCGCCATGCAGCGGCTCTCCAAGTTCCGCAAGGCCTACGACGAAGGCATGCGCAAG
>JAUWNF010000218.1 GCA_030612785.1 Phycisphaerales bacterium | reverse complement strand
CGGACCCGTCTCGACGAGTTACCCCAACTCTACAACATCTTCGTGGGGGAGATGTCCGTCGCCGGGCCCCGGCCCGAACGCACCGATCTGGTCGTAGAACTCACCGAGCAATTGCCCTATTACTCCGCCCGCCACCTGGTTAAGCCAGGACTCACCGGCTGGGCCCAGATCAGCTTCCGCTATGGCAACACCATCGAGGACGCCAAGCGTAAGCTGCAGTTCGACCTCTATTATCTTAAGCACATGTGCTGGGAGTTGGACCTGATCATTCTGCTCCGCACCGTGGGCACTTTCCTTCGCGGCGCATGTTGACCAGGGCCGGTTGGATGAGGTCCTCGGCGACGTAGGCCCGGATGGCGACGATTCCCAGAAAGTCGTAAGGGATATAGAAGTACCCTCCATCGCCCCAAGCGGTGGACCAGGAGTTGATGAGTTTGAACCATCCGGTTTGGTCGTCATAGCCGGTAATGACGATGGCGTGGAACGCGCGCAGTGGGCCGCTGTTGTCGTCGTACACGGGGTCGGCAGAGGTCAGGTTGAAAAACTGATCGTGAGCCTCGATGCCCAGGACCACGGGGTAGCCGTTCGCCAGTTGGGATTTCAGGTTCTCCGAATTGGAGAAATCGACACGCTTCCAGGAGTCGATTCGAAAGCGTGCGGCTTGGGTGGTGGTGGCGGCATCCGGTTGCGCGTCGCAAGCGTGGGCGTCGTAGGGCATCAGGTCCAGGGTGCAGCAGCCGGTCTCGGTGAGGAAACCGAGAGCATCGGCGATGGACAACCCGCATGAGCAGTCGGCGCAGGGCTTGATTTGATTATAAATGAATGCCGGGCTGAACTGGTGGTCGGCGGTGGTGGGAGACCAGGATCGCTCAACGGTTTCCTGATAGGTTTTGAGTGCATATCCCACCGCCCACGCGACGCAAGAAGGCTGGGGGTTTTGATCACCGGGCGGAGGAAAGGACGGGGAAAGATCAACCACCGGCGGAAGATCCGGGTCGACTACCTCGACGATGGCCACGGGCAGGTTGATGTATAGCTGCTCGTCCACGGGAATCAGCCCGGTGGCCTGCTGCCTGGGAGCTGGAGGGGGGCTTGGTTCCGAGTCCACGCCGCACCCGACAAGGACAAGCAAAACCAGGCACACGGTGACCGCACTGGTGCGTGCGTGCATACGTTTGGGGAACAGCGAACGTGTCATCCGGAGAATCCTCCGACATATTAGATGCGTTCAAAGGGCTCGAACAGGCGTTTGTACTCGTCCTGACAGAAGCGGTCGGTCATGCCCGCGAGGTAATCGCAGGCCACGCGATGCACGCCCTGTTCGTCGATCCGCCTGGCGAACCGACCCGGAAGGATGGCCGGGTTCTTCACGTAGGCCTCGAACAACCGTTCAATGAACCGGCGGGCCTTGTCGTCCATGCGCGCCACCCGGTGGTGACGATACACGTTGACGCTGAGGAACGATTCCAAGTCCTCGACCTTGCGGGCCATCTCCGTGGAGAACAAGACGATCGGATCGGCTACGTTGCGAACCTCGTCAATGCTGCCCGGTTGCAAGCGCGCCGCGCGCCGCTGCGATTCAGTAATGGTGTCCACCAGGGGCAGATCGGCAATCCGATCCAGGATCGGGCGGCGGACGGCGGCCAGAGGAACATCCGGGTGCTGGGCGCGAACCGGTGCAGCCGCAACCGACCAGAGTTCGACTTGGCCGAGCTGCCGCTCGTCGATCAGCCCGGCGCCGAGCGCGTCTTCCAGATCGTGCGTATCGTAGGCGAGACGATCCGCGATACAGGCGATCTGCGCCTCGACCGACGGCCACCGACCCGAGGACCTGAACTCAGCCACAGTCGGGTCGAGGTTCTCGATGTTGCCGGGCCGGTCGTAGGCGGTCACGTGCTTGACCAGGCCTTCGCGCGTCTCATACGTGAGATTCATCCCGCGGAAGGGAGGATACGGATGCTCCAGGTAATCCACCACGCGCAGCGATTGCAGGTTGTGCTCGAATCCGCCGTGCTCCCGCATCAACTCACTCAAGATCGCTTCGCCGGCATGGCCGAAAGGCGCATGACCCAAATCGTGGGCCAGGGCGATCACCTCGGCGAGGACTTCGTTCACTCCCAGCGCGCGGGCGATGCCCCGGGAGAACTGAGCTACCTCCAGAGTGTGCGTCAGGCGCGTGCGGAAGTGATCGTGTTCACCGGTGACAAAGACCTGCGTCTTGTATTCGAGTCGCCGAAAGGCCGCGCTCTGCAACACCCGCTTGCGATCAAGCTCAAAGGCGTCGCGAAGGGGAGCAGGCGTGCGGGCGACGTCTTCGTCGGCAGGCTCGGGGTGGACCCGGCCTCGGGAGTTTTCCGGGCGGGCGGCGATCCGCGTGAAAACCTGTTGGGAATCAGTTTCCATCGGCGCTTATTCACCCCCGCGAGGTCACCTGCCCGTCCTCGACCAGAGCGGCCCGGGGTTCATTTGCCGAGCTGTCACGGTCGGGGGCCCGCTGCGGACGGCGACAGCGAGATTCCATAGTCAGGCTCCAGAGCGGAGAGCGATTCGAGCCATTCACGGATGGCCTGATACTTGGGATCGTCCACTCCGCGGAAGATCGGTTTGATCTCGACTTTCTTCGGGCCCAGCAGGACTCTCGGATGCTTGTAGCTGGAGTCCAGGTTGCCCAACGCGGCCGGGAGTTCGCGAAAGCCGTAAGTTAGCAACAGGCTCTTGAGCGGGCTGTCGCGATTGATTAGGCGTTGATCGCCGACCCGGTACCGGTGCATTATGAGATAATTGGTGTAAACCTTGTTCTTGCTCATCACCCGGTCGGTGTATAGCGTAAATCGCGATTTCTCCGGGTTGCCATGGCAATTGGAAGTGGCGCAGCCGGCGAGCACCGGCGGAAGCACGCGGCGCTCGAAGTCAGCCATCCGCTTGGGGTCGGTCTTGATAATGATGTCCTCAATGACCTGGTCCCCGGTGTCCCTTTGCAGCACCCGCGTGCGGAACCGATCGCTGGTGTACTTGCGGATTAACTGCAACTTCTCGGTCGGCTTGAGCCGCAGGAAATCCCGACGTTCCTGACGGGTGGTGAATCCGGCGGTGCCTTCCATTGCTTCCAGGAAGCGCTGGATCACTTTACTCTTGAACTGGATGGACAGCGGCCGCGGTTCCTCGTTCAGCATTTCCATCCAGCGAATGCGGCGGATTTCCTCATCGGAGATGATCCGCCCGAGTAGCCCGAACTGCTCCCCAGAGGTGTCCCGCGGAGGCTCGCCGGAGCGCTCGGTCTCCTCGGGCGCGCGCAGGTGTCGCATGGCCAACTTCAAGAGCAACTTGGCCTGCTCATGGTCACCGTCCTGAGCCAGGATCAGCGTACACTGCTTCCGCACCAACTCGTAGGCGCCTTGGGCCTTGCACCACAGTGCCAGGTCGTAGTGGCCGGCGAGGTCGCCCGGCTTGAGTCGGGCGACGCGCTGTGCGTATTCCGTCTGGACGTCATCGGACGGACCGGCCCACACCAGGGGCAATCCCACGAGAACAGTTGCCAACACTACGCCGAGCCACCGGCCTCCAAGCACCCACTTTGAACCGTTCATGGGTCGCATCCTTTCGCTGCCTGGCGAACTGACGCCCGCCGGATGCGCGGCACCTGCCCGGGCCGTCTCCGTTTCGTCCAGCGAACGCACCTTTCGCCGCGTACTATAGTCCCATGTGAGAATGGCTTCAAGGAAGCTATAATGCCGGCGTGACTCTGCAGGATGACATGCGTGAACTCATCGGCCGTCCCGTCGTCCTCGACACCCTGACGACCACGGTCTATCTGGGGACCCTTCAGGAAGTGACCGAGAACGGATTCTGGCTGGTGGACGCGGACGTACATGATTGCCGTGACGGCCACGCACGGCGGGAAGTCTATATCATGGAATGCTGCCGCGACGGCGTCTCGGCAAATCGAAAGCGGGTGTTTGTTCTCCGGGCGACCGTGTGCAGCATTTCGCCCCTGGACGAAGTCCTGACCGAATAGAAAACACCGCCAACTCCCCAGCGTACCCCGTTGGTGCATGAAACCCGTCAGCGGCGTTTAGATTTGCCCTTCCGTTCCCAGGGAGGCGTCCGCGCCTCCTTGATCCTCACCCCCAACCAGATGCAGAAGACCACCACGAGCATCGACGCGCCCATGCCCAGGACCATTACAAAGCCCGCCAGCGTGAGCAAACCGCTCGACGCTTCGGCCAGCGCTTCGTTTCGGCCGATGTAGACCGAGAGCGAGAAGAGGACGACCGCCGCTATGACACAGGCGATGCCGCCACAGGTGATCTTCCAGATCGGCCAACGCTTGGGGCGCTTACTCATTCGATTGAGACCCTACGGACCACGCACTCTCCGGAACCGCCATTCGACTCCGCGACCGCGAAGCTAACCTACGCCGACCACGACGACTGTCAAGAAGCACCCGGCCGGGCGCAACTTTTCCGTCACGAATGTCCGGGGCGCGAGGTCCGAGGCCGGGTGCCCCATCCCTGTTGATCTGCCGTAGCGGATCAAGGGATGGGGTATCGACGCGAATGTGGAAGGCTCCCGCAACGGCAGATTTGTCCCCCACCCCGTTCGCCGGCCCTGACGACCGGCGAAACGGGATGGGGCACCCGCCGCACGAAGGCGGTCCGCGAAGCCCGATAGAAGCGTCCGCCAGGCCATCGTCACGTCTTTGTCACACAAGCGTTTTCCTAACGCAACCATCCCGCCGATAGGTTACAATAACCCGCGGACGCCGTTGGAGGTGGCCAGGCGATGGGCGTGCGGGTCTAGCGTGGACCAGACCATCGTCTTTGAGAATACCTGTTTTCATGGTCTTGCCGTGCCACGGTACGGCAACTCGACAGAGGAACACAGAATGGGAAGTGAATCAAGACTGAAGATCGGGCGAGAAACCTCTGCCCTTCGCAGACCCGCTTGGGTAGCGGTACTGTGCTTGGCTCTGGGGGCGAGTTACGCCCTGGCCCAGACGAACCCCCAGGGCTCTGAACCCAAGCCCAAGGACGCGCCTAAGGCCACGCCCAAAACCGAACCTGGGGCCAAACCCGAGACCACGCCCAAGGCCGAGCCCGAGGCCAAACCCGAGGTTACGCCCAAAGCCGCCCCCAAACCCAAGCGTAAGGCAAGACCGAAGCCCGCGGCCAAAGGGAAAGCGAAAGCGAAAGGAGGGTGTGGGAAAGACAAGCGGAAGGATGGTTCGCTCGGCCAGGACCCCAACGCTAGTTGGGTGTGTGAACAGCAGACCGTCACCCTCGATCCGGTCTGGCAAGGCAAGAAGCTCGTCTTCGCCTTCGAGATTCGCAACGAGGGCACCGCGGACCGGAAGATCAATGCGAGGGGGGGGTGAGGCGTCAAGTTTAACGGCCGGTCCGGCCGTACCATTAAACCAGGAGCAACGGAGAAACTCGAAGTTACGCTCAGTTCGCGAAGATACACCGGCGATTTCACGAAGAGAATCACCGTCACTACCAATGACCCGCGCCATCTCAAGAAAACACTGGTTTGCAAGGGGCGCGTGCAGGTCCCGTTCAAGGTGCAGCCACGCTCCATCAGCTTCGGCAAGATTGCACGCAAGGGGTCCACAGCGCCCAAGAAGGTGGTGATCACGCGCGGGGACGGTGGTCCCTTGAACTTGAAACTGGAACCTGTCGACATGCAAGGTGTCACGGCCCAGTTGAAGGAAATCGAGCCCGGCGAGCGGTACGAATTGGAGGTTACTTTAACTCCGCCGTTCAAAAAGGATCGATTGCGGACGAAGTTGACCCTGGCAACCGGCATTGCCGACGCTCCTACTGCCACCGTTTCGGTTTCCGCGAACGTTCGCCCGCGAGTGGCGGCGAAGCCCACGCGCTTCAGCGTGCCCAAAGAGCGGAAATCGGATTGGGAGCAAAGCGTAGAGCTGGTGTGGGATGATGGCTCGTCGCACCGGATTCTCGAAGCGGCGATAAAAGATTCGGCGCTGAGCGTGCGCGTGGAGGAGGAAGAAGACGGGAAGCAGCGTGTGGTTCTCTGCGTGCCTCAGGACTTTACCACCAAATCGCGTTCGGGCATGGTCACCATTCGGACAGACGATGTCGAGGCGCAGCAGGTTACGGTGCCGGTACGTTTTGCCCAGTCGCGCCCCAGGAA
>JAUWNF010000225.1 GCA_030612785.1 Phycisphaerales bacterium | reverse complement strand
CACCGTGGCGCACTAACCGGGGACTATGGGTTTTACCATTGCCCGTGCCGTTGCCGCCGGACGCTCCCGACATTGGCAGATCAAGTTGCGACAAATCGAACTCGCCCAAGAGCAGCGACCGGGTTCCAAACCGCGCCTTGGCCCGCGCATAACGTGCCAAAGCCCGAGCCAAGCCATCCCCCAGGCTCATGATCTTGCCGTCGCGCGTGCTGACTTGCAGGCTCGAACCGATACCCTTGAGTTGCGCAATCACATGGTGAAGCTCGCCCCCCGAGCGCAGCCAGAGGCTCACCAATCGGCAAATCGCCTCCAGGTCGCTGTTGGCCAAGTCGCCTCCCTTGCCCAGTTGGGCGAAGACCTCGAGTTCGCGCCCGGTTTTGATGTCGATGGTAATATGCACATGCATGTTCCCGAAGGGGGTCATCTGCCGCGTGCGAATTCCGCTGGTGAACTCCGCCACGGGCTGGGGCTCGCGCGGAACCTCCCGGACGATCTTCTTGACCTGCTCCACTACGCGTACTTCCCCGGGATCGCCCTGAGTGGAGCTTTCCTCTTCGCGGGTCATTGGTTGGTTGGCGCGGCATCCATCACGGTAGACCGTAACGCCCTTGCACCCGGCGTCGTAGCACATCTCGTAGATCCGCTGGATGTGTTCGCGCGTGGCGTCATGGGGGAAATTGATCGTTTTGGAGATTGAAGCATCGCAATGTTTCTGGAATGCGGCCTGCATCCGCACGTGCCATTCCGGCGTCACGTCATTGGCACAAACGAAGACCCGCTTGAGGTCCTCGGGGATCTCGGGAAGATGAGCGAGGGTGCCATCCTTGGCTATGCGATCCATCGAAACCTCGCTGAGCAGATTCCACTCGCGCAGCGCCTGCTCGAAGATCGGGTTCGCCTCGACCATCGCACCCTGTCGCTCATCTTGACCACGAAGTACGTTGCGATAAAACACCAGCCCGAAGAGCGGCTCGATCCCGCACGAACACCCGCAGATGATACTGATCGTGCCCGTCGGGGCCACGGTCGTGCAGCACGCGTTACGCATCTTCCGCTGATGTTTCGTATCCCAGATACTGCCTTTCCAGTTTGGGAAGCTACCGCGCAGCTCGGCCAGCTCCTCGCTGCACGCATGGGCGCGATCGTTCACGAACTTCATGAAAGTTTCGCCCCAGGTCGTGCCCGCGGCGGTGTTGTAGCCCACGCCCAGTTTATACAGCGCATCGCCGAAGCCCATGACCCCCAAGCCGATCTTGCGGTTGCCCTTGCACATCCGCTCGATCTCAGGCAGGGGATAGCGGTTAGCCTCGATAACGTTGTCGAGAAAACGAATGCTGACGTCGATCGCCGTGCCCAGAGCCTCCCAATCCACGTCCGCCCGCTCCGTACCGGGGTTGGTGACGAACGCGCTGAGGTTGATGCTCCCCAGGTTACAGGCCTCGTAAGGCAACAAGGGTTGCTCGCCGCAAGGGTTCGTGGCTTCGATGCGCCCAAGGTGCGGCGTGGGATTGTGTGCGTTGATCCGGTCGATGTACACCACACCCGGCTCTCCCGTCTGCCAAGCGTGCATGGTAACGATATTCCAAATGTCCCCCATCGAATACCATCTGGATCGCTCCGCGCCGTCTTCCGCCTCCTCGCGCAGGACCAGTGAGCGGATGTTGTAGTCGACGATCTTGACATCCTTGGGAATGCAGTACTCGACTCCGTTCCGCGGATTGCGCACCACGTGCGGAGCGCCCGGAGCGCAGCGCAACGCATCCATCCACGCGTCCGGCACCTTCACCGAGATGTTATAGTTGGTGAACTGATTCAGGTCCTGCTTGGCGTGCAGGAATTTCAGGATGTCGGGATGATGGATATTCATCATCCCCATGTTGGCACCCCGCCGAAACGCGCCCTGCTGAATGGCGCTGGTGGCCTCGGAGAAGGCCCGCCAGAAGCTGATCGGCCCGCTAGTGGTCCCGCCGGAACTCTTGATATAGTCGCCGGTAGGGCGGAGTTCGTCGAAGGCAAAGCCGGTGCCTCCGCCGGCTTTCTGGATCAGGGCGGTGTGCTTGATGGCGTCGAAGATCTCGTCGATGCTGTCGCCGACGGGGAGCACAAAACACGCGCTCAACAAACCCATCTCCCGCCCCGCGTTCATCAGGGTCGGACTATTGGGCATAAAGCGGCGAGCCATCATCAGGGAGTAGAAGCGGTCTTCCCACTCGCTGCGACTTGCCGGATCGTCGTCGTAGAGCAGTTCGACGTCCGCGATGGCCTTGGCCACGCGCTGGAACAACTCCGCAACCGTCTCCACACAACGACCCTGCTCATCCTTTTTCAGATACCGCGCCTTAAGGACTCGCAGACTGTTTTCCGTCCACTCCGTGCTCGAACCTTCGACCACCTCCGTGAGCAAACCCGCACGATCCTTCTTGGCCCCAACCATCGAGAACTCCATGCCACTACCGGCTGCGAGAGAAACGACAACTTGGAAAACGGTGCAGTCTTTCCCTTCCCAGCCCACGCCGAACACGCACAAAGCCTTAAGCGACTGAACCGGATCGATTCCGCCGCCTGTCATCGACCAGATCTCGCTCGTGAGATGGAGGGTCGCGTACCCCGACATATAGAGGGCACGTATTTAGATACCACAAGATATGCCACTGGTCAAACAAAACCGGGACATATTTCGATAAAATCGTAACCGATTACGTACAACGGAGTTGCGCCCCGAAATCACCCGGTCCGCGGAGAAAACTCACAAATGTGCCGGAGGGGCAATTCCGCAAGAGAGCTGGGGACCCAGTTCTTCGCGGAAGGAATCGTGCGATGAGCCCAAAAGAAGCGCATAGGGAAAGGGCGAGCTCGCAAACCTGCAAACCCGCCCTTTGATCGACTTATCATGCTCGCAGCCCGCCAAGCAGCGGACCACGCTCGGAACCCAGTTAAAGCGACCGGATTCCTAGTTGGTGTGCTCCGAACTTACGGCAGCGGTTCAGTCCGAGAGGGCACGCCGCCCAAGAGGCCGATGGCGCGATCGTCGTACTCGGCGCCGGTGCCGAAGTCATCCTGGAACAGGTCGAACACCGAGTCGTTGTCCAAGACGAAATCCCAGGCCACGTCCATCGCCCCATCGCGAATCAGATAGCCCCACCAACTGTCGCCGAGGCAACCACCCCAGCCACCCAACATCGAACCACACACGGCCACCAATAGGCCAACCTTCAACGTTCTCTTGGTCATTTATGGACCTCCTTGTGAAAAACTGGCTCTCTTGCTGCTTCTGGGATTCACCCAGGGTCTCGCAGCAAAAAACCACCTCGCGTCAGGCAAAAGACCAACGCTTCCAGACAAAACCCAGCGGTCGAATACACCGCACGCAATATTCCACTAATAACGCTTAAACCGCCTAGTCCTTCCCACCGACGCCGCACCGCTTGGCATCCCGCGCCGCCAAGCTCGCCAGTGGAAGTAACTTGTTTCTACTTGATTCCTCGACGACAGTCAACCTAACACCAGTGTGCGAGCACAGCACGTTAGCGACCGCCTCGTATTACTTCCGCAAACCCTCTAGCACTTACCCTTGGTTACAGTTTTAACCTACGCCAATAACACGGCCGAAGATTATGACGAACTTGCACACCAAGAGCAAGCAAGAAATCACGAAATCCGAGGATCTTTTTACGCGCCCAATCCTTCTTCCGCATCTTGCCTGCGTTTTTATACTTACGCTACTATCGGCTGCACCTCCGCGACAGCATTAGTGTTTTGTGCGGCGTTCCTCAAAAACCCCCCGCAGCCAGCCCCCTTCGTATACCCTGTAGGTGGTAGGGAGACTCCAGCCGCCGCACACACCACCACGTGTACCCTTCTCAAGAACGCGGGAGGGTAGAGAAGCACAGTGGACTTGTCAAGCCCGTACACCTGCGTTCGTCGCTTTTTTTCGTACGCCTCCCGCCTTGTTTTTACCTGATACACCGCTCCGCGGCGTGCTGACGGTCTCCACCCAACGCCCGACGTGGCGTCGGCCAAGTCAGCGTCACCAGGAGGCGAAAGCGTTCAGAGCAACGGGCTCTTAATCTTGTCGCGGTCCTTGGAGCACCCGCGACCACCTCCAACCCCACTTAATTCAGTAGCACTGAACATGCCCTGCGAATCGCAAGCCACAGGCGGAGGGAAAACCGCTTGGGGATTCTTGGGGAACGAGAGTCGGCGGAGCACAGGCACGGCACGGCGGCACGCTCAGGCCCCCACCAGGGCCAACAATCCCTCCAGGCGGCGGATTACGTGGTCGGCCTGAGCGGCATATTCGGGAAGCTCCCGGTCGCCGACCATCAGCACCGTCCGGGCACCGGCGGCGGCACCGGCTAGAATGTCGAACAGATGATCGCCCACCACCCAACTTCTCTGCGGATCGGCTTTCAGATCGGCGCACAACCGCAGGACGGGCTCGGCGGACGGCTTAACCGTGCCGTCGTCACGACAGCGCAGGGCGTCGACCGTAAGCCCGTGCTTGGCAAGCACATAGGCAGTCCACTGCCGCGTATTGCGCGTGAGAACCCCAATAGCAAACCCACGTTCACGCAACTGGCGGACGGTCTCCACCGCCCCCGCTTGCAGCGTGGAGTTCTCGGCCGCGTCGCG
Organism: Phycisphaerales bacterium; assembly: GCA_030612785.1. GTDB lineage: Bacteria > Planctomycetota > Phycisphaerae > UBA1845 > UBA1845 > JAAEQG01. The sequence goes on along the minus strand of JAUWNF010000225.1, from coordinate 1,433 downwards.
CTCGTGGCGGTCCAGGATCCGCTGAACCCGAGCGCGTTCGGCGGCGCTGAGACGCTCCAGAGATTCCAAGATGGGCCCGGGCGGAAGGTCTGCCTCCGCACGGATGGCGTCGAAATCCAGGTAGGGGACGGTCAGGGTGCCATCCAGATCGAAAATGACAGCCGCTTGCATAAAGAGCGCTCCGCGGTGAACTATCCGCGTCAATGAGTTAGCATACTACCAGGTCGGCCCGGAATACAAGAGCTCAACACGAGGCCGCTCGTGGAGGAACCGTCCAGGAAACCCAATGCGCACCGGACCCCCCGGCACCCTCCCGCACCGCTCCTACTGCCCGCGCTGGGATTGGTAGGTGGGATCGTCTTCGACCATTTGGTGGGGGCTGGGGCCGTCCCTTACCTGTTTGGGATGTTCTTAGGGGTGCTGCTGCTGATCTGGCCCTTCGCGCGGCGGGAGTGCCTGAGAATCACCGTCGTGCTCCTGGCTCTTTGCGTTGGCGGGTTGTCGCACACTCGCCAGCTCCGGCGCTTGCCCGCCGACCACATCGTGCGTTACACCCACGACACGCCAGCACTGGCACGGGTTACCGGGACGATTGTCACGGAACCAAGGCTGTTGCGCGAGCGCTCCAGCCCTTTTTCGCCCTGGTGGCACGGAGCGCGGCGGACCGTATGCCTGCTCGAGGCGGACGGCGTCGAAACCATTGAGGGATCGGCACCGGTCGCCGGAACCATCACCGTCTCCATCAAAGAGCCGATGATGACGCTCGCGGTGGGAGACCGCGTCGAGTTATTCGGTTGGTGCTACCGTCCACCTCCACCGGACAATCCCGGTCAATTCGATTGGGCGGAGTACCAGCGCAGGCGCGGTGTGTTCGTGGGCGTCACCTGCAACCACCGCGAGTGCGTCAGGAAGCTGGAAGGTGAGGAACGCACTACCGTGGCGGCCCGGTGGGCGCGTGTGCGGCAGCGGGTGCGCGGGCTGCTGCTCGATGAAATGCTCGCCGCGGGCGGTGCTGAGACTACGCTGCTCGATACCATGGTTCTTGGGCGTCGTGGTTCGATCGAGCCGCAACTCAATGAAGCGTTCATTCGAGTCGGATGCGCGCACTACTTGGCCGTCAGTGGTATGCACGTGGGCATGCTCGGTGTGTTCGTCTGGTTCGTCGGGCGGGCGTTAGGCGCACCGGTACGCGGGTGCGCCGCGGCGGTCATCGTGGTCAGCGTGCTCTACGCTCTGATTGCCGATCCGCGGCCGCCGATCCTTCGGGCGACCGTGATGGCCGTTGCGGTCTGCGCGGGGCTGCTACTGGGGCGCTCGGCGAACTTCCTCAACGGTTTATCGTTGGCCGCCATCGTCATTCTGATCGCGCGTCCCACCCAACTCTTGGACGCGGGTTTTCAGTTCTCCTTCTCCGCGGTGCTGGCCATCGTCTA
>JAUWNF010000335.1 GCA_030612785.1 Phycisphaerales bacterium | reverse complement strand
CTCGCCGCGACTCGGGCCCGGCGGGCGGTGAGCGATACGCTCGGGCCGACACGCCCGGCGGTTTTCAACCTCGGTCCGAGAAAAAGGGGGATGCAGCAGGGGGGCGAGGCGCTTTCCCGCGTTGGGGGGCAGGTTGCGCCGGAGAACATTGCCCCGGGCCGGAGGGGGTGCCTACAGTTGGGTGACCAGCGCGAGTCGGCAGACGGGTCTTAGCAGGCCCCGCAGGAGGGAGAAAGATGACCGAGCAACAGTTCAACGAGCAACTGACTCAGATTCTGGTGAAGATCGAGAACCTGCCCGAAACCCAGCGCAAGGCGATCATGGTGATGGCGAGGCACACTCGCAAGCGGGACCAGGAAATCCGCACGGAAACCGCCCGCGCCCGCGATCCTCTGGATGGCTGGCGCTTGATTCAGAAGTACCGCATTTTCGACGCCGAGGCTCGTGCTCGCTAAGAACAGGCTGAGCACGATCAGCGCGGCCACGGCGGAGGCATTTGACGGGCTCAAGAGCGGTCGCTATCGTCACCGCGCGATCCAGGTCGCGACAGGCGCGATCGTGCGTAGGGTTCATGTCGGGCGGAACGTACTCCACGTTTTGGGGCTACGCGGACTCAAAGCCCGCGGGTCGCCAGAAAAGGCATGTTGCGGATGCCGCGGAATCAGCAGGAACACAGGTTTCGTCGTTGTCGGGGCAGTCTGCTCACGCTGGCCTGCACGGCGGTGGTCTGCGGCTGCGGTCCCCGAGCAACCCGCTTTGACATCGTAGACCATCGGACGGAGGGCGGCACGACTCGTTACTTCGAGGACTTCGATGAATGCTATTACAGCGTTCATCCCGCCGGACGTTTTGACTTCGTAGCCCGACGAATCGGTGCCGGCGAGCGCGATCCCGCCGAGCGGATCACCCAGATCGTGCACCTGCGCGGGATCTGGCATGCGGTGCCCGGCCGGACGTTCGCCGAAGACACGATGATCAACGCCACGGTGAGCTACATGATTGTCAGCGGACCGGGTGGGGCCAGCTTCGAGGGCGGCGGGTTCGTCTCGTTTCGGGAAAACCGCAAGCGGACCATCGCCACCGGCAAACTGGAGCTGGCTAAGCTCGCTCCGATGCGACGCCTGGGCGCTGGACGGCAGATCTTCCAGCTCGCGGAGATCAAGGGAGAATTCAAAGCCACGCGCGACCGGCGACAGGTCATGCGCATCTTGACCGAGATGCGTCGTCTGTTCGGTCCCATGCCACGCTACGAACCAAGGCCGACCGGCGGGGACATTCTCTAGCGGTCTGGTTCATTCTGTTTGCATTTTATCCGGAACAGTCCGCGCCCGGCGTACTTTGGCCAGGATATCCTTTGCCTTGGCCGTCCAACGGAATTCTGCCCACGCTGCAACGCCGTGGTTGCGAGCGTACTACCCGACCCCACGGCCGCAACGGTATTCCCTGTACGCCGGGGTGTGTCATATGAATTGGCGTGAATTGACCATTTAACTCCTATAGGAGTCGGAGTACATTCTAACTGGAGTGTATCAGGAGGTCAGTTTGTCGCCTAACGAACCAAGCAGCGGAAGAAAGGTCACTCTGAAGATTCCCGCGGAGTTGTACCAGAATCTCTCGGAGCTCATTGAAGGTACCGGTTTTAGGAGTGTTACGGAATTTGCGGTCTTCGTGCTTCGTGAAGTTGCGGCGGGCGAAAAGATTCCCAAGGAGCCGCCAAGCTATTCCCGTGAGGAAATCCAGGCGATTCACCGACAACTTCGCGCCCTAGGTTACATCGACTGATCCGACACTGACACCGAGCGGAGTCGGCAACTATGACACGCGACACTCGGACCCATGCGGTTTCTTTGGCTGAACGGATTAACCGGATGTGGGAGGACGAGGCATGTGCATACGTCCAGTTCATCTAGGTTCCTGGTTCCTCACCTCCTTATTGGGCTCCCTGGTGATTGAGTCTGGCAGCGTCTCCGCACAGGACGTTCTGCGCGTGTATGGCCCCGAAGGGCCGTACCCGGCCCTCAGAGAAGCAGCAGAACTCTACGGTCATCGCAACCACGTGGCTATGGAAGTAGTCGGGAAACCCATCCGTAAATGGATCGACCAGGCCAAGGGTGACGCGGATCTAATCTGCAGCAGCGCCGAATTCATGATGACCGACCTCATTCTCGCTATGGAGGATCACATCGACGAAACCTCCGTAACGCCCCTCTATTGGCGTCCCTCGTCCATCCTCGTGCGCCCCGGCACCCCCAAGCACATCCACGACTTCCCGGATCTACTGAGGCCCGGTGTGAAGGTTATGGTGGTGAACGGCTCCGGACAAACCGGTCTGTGGGAAGACATGGCCGGCCGACAGGGGAATTTCCGAACGGTGCGCGCCCTACGCAACAACATCGTGCTCTTTGCCCGCGATAGTACGGAGGCGCGGCGCATGTGGCTTGCGCGAAAGGATGTCGACGTCTGGCTCACCTGGAATATCTGGTACAAGGCGGATTGTCGACTCTCGGATTTGGTGCCCGTGAGCGAAGATTACGTCATCTACCGCCAGTGCAGTATTGCCCTAACCCAACTCGGCAAGGAGAAGTCCTCGGCCAGGGAATTCGTAGATTTCTTAAAAACGCCGGAGGCCGCCGCCGTCTTTGCGAAATGGGGTTGGATAGCGACCGCAGAGGATTCGCTTGCGCGCGCGGCGCGCACGGTGATTCGCGTTGTCTATGACGTGCAAGAAGATGACTGGGAATTCCACGTAGGTAAGGGACTAGCGCGCATTCGCGATCTCGTCGCCGATTACAAGTCCCTAGGCATCCCACAGAGTGAAGTGAATATCACAGTCGTTTTTCACGGCGGCGCCGCGTATTGGATGTTGAGGGATGAGGTATACACTGCATTCACCAGGAGAGAAGGGCCCAATCCTAACAAGACCCTGATCCACGATTTGGTCGAATGGGGGGTCAGCATAGAACTCTGTGCCCAGACCATGAAGCAGTACGAGTGGAAGCGCGCGGACATACTGCCCGAGGTCAAGATCGTGCCTGGGGTGTGCCCGCGCATCGTCGAACTGGAGCGTCAGGGATACGTCTACATGAAGCCTTGAACCGCACGCGCCGCACTGCGGGCGCGCTTGTCCTCAAACCATTGGCTTGAGGAAACACAGGAGAACCGATTATGTGTACACGCGCAGCTTATCTACTCGCATCGTATCTAACGCCACTATTAACCCTTGGAGCGGTAGAGGCGGCGACTGCCTCCGCACAAGAGGTCTTACACGTGTATGGACCGCTGGGACCATCACCTGCCTTCAAGGAAGCGGCGATGGCCTTCGCAGAGCGGAACAACGTGCAAGTGGAAGTGACCGCGGGTCCCAGCAGTGAGTGGCTGGCTGCGGCCAAAGGCGACGCGGACTTGATCTTCAGTAGTGCTGAATTCATGTTGTCCGAATTCATCCGTGTTGAGGAGCTTCAGATCGATCAATCCTCCGTAACTCCCCTCTATCTGCGCCCGTCAGCGATACTGGTGCGCCCGGGTAATCCCAAGGAGATTCATGATTTTCCGGATCTGCTGAAACCCGGCGTAAAGGTAATGGTGGTCAGTGGATCGGGGCAAATCGGTTTGTGGGAGGACATGGCGGCCAAAATGGGAAACATCCAAACACTGCGCGCGTTCCGCAGGAACATTGCGGTTTTTGCGCCCAACAGTAGTGAGGCGAAGCGGACGTGGCACGAGAGAGAGGATATAGACGCGTGGCTGACCTGGAGTATCTGGTATATGCCCGTGCGTGATCACGCGCAGCATATAGAGGTTAGTAAGGATTACCGAATCTACCGACAATGCAGTGTTGCGCTGACGGAACGAGGCAAGGATAAGCCGTTGGCGAGACAACTTGTAGAGTTCTTGCTCACGCCCGAGGCCGCCAGTATCTTCGGAACGTGGGGTTGGCTGACGCCGCCGCGTGACTTGAGCCCGGTCACCGTGCTCAATGACATTTACGCAGTATGTCGAATCAAGCACGCCGAGTGGAAAGACGGTGTTGGCATGGGTCTGGCGTGCGTGAAACAGCTTATTGAAGACTACAAACACATGGGAATTCCATCCAATGAAGTGCATATTACCGCGGTCTTTCACGGTGATGCAGCCTGTTGGATGCTGAAGGACGCACCCTACGACGCGTTCACAAAGGGGAAGGAGGGAAATCCCAACAAAGATATCATTCGTCAACTGACCGCCTCAGGGGTCAGCATAGAGCTGTGCGGGCAAACGATGAAGCAGCACGGATGGACAAAAGAGGACATACTGCCCGAAGTGAAGGTGGTGATAGGCGCCTATCCACGAATAATCGATCTTGAGCTGCAGGGGTATGCCTACATAAGGTTCTAAACACTGGAGGTAGCCGATCATCGTGAACGCTAATCGCCGGGATTTTCTGAAAAGGGCGGCCCTGGCTGGCGCAGGAGGCGTGGTAGTGGGTCTGGATGGGGGCCGGGCACGCGCTTCTGAAGCACACGTGCTGTCAGACGATTGGATGGGCGTGCTCGTGGATCTCACCAAGTGCAACGGGTGTCGTCAGTGCGAGGCTGCCTGCCAGAGGGTAAATGGGTTTGAGGTGCCAACGGCCGAGGCGTTGAAGGACCGCTCGGTGTTCTCTGAGCATCGGCGTCCGGGGCCGGACAGTTACACGACGGTGAACCAGCTTCCC
>JAUWNF010000050.1 GCA_030612785.1 Phycisphaerales bacterium | reverse complement strand
GACCCCACAACCGGCCATCGCGGGGCTCGCATTCGACAGCTTCGCGGTCGGTACACACGACGCCGACGCGATGGCCAAAAAGGCCTCGCGGGAGACCGTCCGTGTTGGTACGGTGCAACCGGGCAAGTACGTAGTGCTGATCGGTGGGACCGTGGGGGACGTGGATGAAGCTTATGTCGAAGGCCTGCGCGTTGGGGCGGAAGCGCTGACCGACGAAGTTCTTCTGCCGGACGTCCACCGCCAAGTGTATGACGCCATCACCGGTAAGCGGCAAGCCGTGTCCGGCGATGCCCTGGGCGTGCTTGAAGCCTCGGGACTCGCCGCCACCGTGGTTGCCGCGGACAAAGCCGTCAAAGCCGCCAAGGTCTCCATCGTGGAAATCCGGCTGGGCGACGGACTGGGGGGCACCGGGATTACGCACCTGACCGGGGCCGTTCACGACGTGCAGGCGGCGGTCGAAGCCGGGCTGGCCGCCGCCACCAGGCCTGGTGTCACCATACGGCACACCATCATTCCGGCGGTGGACGAGGCGCTGCGACAGCGGATCGACCGCTCAACCGCGTTTTACGAAGAGTCAGGTCGAAGGACTGAACGCAGAGACGCTGAGGACGCAGAGAAGGCGTAGTGCTCCGTTGCGGGTGATTTGACGGGTCGGCGATGATTGGGTGGCCCACCTCTTCAGAGGTGGGGGACACGAATAGTTCGCCGATTCGTCTCCCCCACGGCTAAAGCCATGGGGCACCCGCGCTGACTACTCACGAGGTAAGAATCAGGAGTGTGAGCGATGCTGCTCGGTCGTGTCATCGGAACCGTGGTCCCTTGCGTCCGCTATCACGGACTGGAGGGCGTGCCGATGCTCATCGTGCAGCCGCTGGACCGCACCGGCACCGAGAAGGGTAAGGCGGTGGTCGCCGCCGATGCGACGAAAATGGCCGGTGCGGGCGAGCTGGTTGCCTACGAGGGCGGGCGCGAGGCTGCCCTGGCCTTGGAGGAGACTTTTGTTCCCGTGGACCACACTATCATCAGCATCGTCGATGAGGTCAGCCGCGAGGGGTGGGAAGACGCATGATCCTGGGCCGGGTCAAAGGTGAGGTCGTCGCGACCATCAAGCATTCCGTGTGGGACAACCGCTGCGCGCTGATGGTGGACCGCATTGCCCCCGACGGCAGGGAGTTAGGCAATTACCTCGTGGCGTTTGACGCAGTGGGCGCGACCGTGGGGCAGATCGTGCTGGTCATCGACGAGGGCAACTCGGCCAGGCAGGTCATCGACGATCCGACCGCCCCGGTCCGTTCGATCATCATCGGGATTGTGGACGAGATTGAGGTAAGCGGAGGTTGTGCGGACTGAATGTAGCGTCGCTCCTTGTGGGCGGCGCAGATTCTGAATGTAGCGTCGCTCCTTGTGGGCGGCGCAGATTCTGAATGTAGCGTCGCCCCTTGTGGGCGGCGCAGATTCGTTTCGTCACCCACAAGGGGTGACGCTACATGACCGTACGAGTCAATCATGGACAACGAATGGCACATCCGTAAAGAGATGATCGAGATCGGCAAGCGGGTCTACGACAAGGGCTTCGTCGCCGCCACCGACGGCAATCTCAGCCATCGTCTCTCCGGTGATCGCGTGCTGATTACGCCGAGCGGGTTTTGCCTCGGTGAGATGCAGCCCACCGATCTGGCGGTGGTAAACATGACCGGTCGGTTGCTCACCGCCCCACACCAGCCGACCTCGGAACTGCCGCTGCACCTCACCGCGTATCGCAACCGCCCGGATATCAACGCGGTGGTCCACGCCCACCCGCCGACGGCCAACGCCTTCAGCTTCGCCGGCGAGTCGCTTGAACAGTGCGTGATCCCCGAGGTGGTGGTCGGATTCGGCACTATTCCGACCACGGCGTACGCTACCCCGTCGAGCGACGAAGGCGCCCAGGTCATCGCCGAACTCATCCGCGACCACGACGGTTTGATCCTCCAGCGTCACGGGACCGTCACCGTCGGCGGCTGTTTGCGCGACGCCTACTTCAAACTCGAGAAGATCGAGCACGCGGCCCACATCACCCTGCTGGCCCGTCTGCTCGGCAAGGTGATTCCGCTGAGCGACAACGAACTGCGCCGCCTGGGACAGGTCAGCGAACGCATGGGCTGGGGATCGGCTGAGGGAATCTACCAGGCCTGCAAAGTCAACCCGCCGTCAAACGGGTAGGGTGTGCGCCGTCAATCCACCAGCTTCGATTCCGGCACGTCGGGCGCCTTCTCCGGCAGGCGGAACTGCGCGGGGCGCTCTTTCAAGACCTTCCGCAGCCAGCCTTCCGAATACCCCTTCTCCTGCACGCGGCCGTCCTCGTCCTTGACGTAGCCGTCGTTGTATTTGGTCAGCAGATGTTCGCCCAACTCGCGCCAGCGTTTGACCGTCAACTCACCTTGCGAAACGCAGTAATCGGTCAGATAGCGCTTCATCAACTGCGGGTTCGACCCCGCCAATTCGACGGCCGTTCGTTCTACCGCCGGTTGCAGCGCGAGAAAGGTCCTTTCGAGTTCGCTTTGCACGGCTTGAATGTCTTTGATCATGTGCGCGTAGCGCACGTTGGCGTAATTGGCGACGAAGTTGAACGTCCACCAAGCCGAGTCCCAGGAGAACTTGCCCAGGCTGCCGACCGTGTAGGATTCAGGCAGCGCATCGATGCCACAGTAGAGCGGGATGTAGCAAGTCGTATAGGTGTCATCGACACCATACCAGTAAACCCCGCCGATCGGGTCGGGTAGCCAGGAGCGGGCCTGCGAAACGGACGTAAAGCCGGTTTGCTGGGTCGAGATCGGGCGTTCCCACGCATATTCGACACCGTCCACCGTCCAGGTGATCGGTCGCCAGCGGTTCGGTGTACCGAACGACCCGGCATCCACCCCCTGGCGCATGTCGAAATCGGTACCTTCGTAGTGGTCGCGCATCAGGGCGAGCACATCGGCCAGCGACAGCTTCCGGTCCGGCTTGATCCACAACGGGTAAGGCTCCGCCCCCTCCACGGCGCGGAAATAATCGGGCGAGAACTTTTGCGAAGGCGCCACCCGGCGGAAGAAGCTCCACACCCGCCCGTCGGCGTAGCGCTGACTCTGAGGGGTGGCGGGGCAATACGCCTCACAGAAGCGAAACGGCTCGCCTGACTTGGGATCGTAATAGCTTTTCTCGATCGCAAAGGAAATGGCGTTCTCGGAGTAAAGGCAGTTCTCGGGATCGTCCAGCGGAAACTCACCGATGCGGGCCTTGTTGGCATGGGCTGAGATGTAGCCGTCCGGGACCTTGCGTGCCACCCAAATGGCACCCTGCCCGCCCGGTCCCGGTCCGAAGATTTCCAGAATCCAGGCCTCGGTGGTGTCGGCGATCGAGATCGATTCACCCTCGGAGCGGTAGCCGTGCTCCGCCGCCAGGTCGGTCATTACGGTGATGGCTTCACGGGCGGTCTTGGCCCGCTTCAGGGCCAGCCGCATCAGGTCCCAGTAGTGCATCATGCCTTCCGGGTTCACCAGTTCCTGGCGCCCGCTGGCGGTGGTCTCGCTGATGGCCAGTTGGTGCTCGTTCATCATCCCAACGACCGCGTAGGTGTGCGGCACCTGCTTGATCTTACCGTGCAGCTTTCCATCCCAGTGCCTGATTTCGAGCCACTCCCCGGGTTCGTAGTTGGCTGCGGGGTAATACCGCAGGTGGGGATGAAATTCACCATCACAGGTGTAGGTGATGATGACCGACCCGTCGGCGGAAGCCCCCTTGGTCACCAATAGGCTGGTACAGGCCTGGGCCGGCGGACCAGCGCTCAGGACGCAAGCACAAAGGGATAACAGCGATAAGAAAGGACGCGTCTTCATACCTGGTCAACCCCGCATCTGGTTATCTTGGCGGTACCGTGGGCACTGCCCGCCCCACCTTCCCGCATCATACCCCAGGGACCAAGGCTTGAACAACGTAATTGGGCACTCCCCGTGCCGGTTGTACGCGCAGGTCGCCGGGGCTTACAATGCACCGCCTGACGATGAACAAGAGGCACCCACTATCAAACCACTTATTGTGAAAGAAAGGATCGTAGGCATGCTGACGCGCACACCCTGTATCTCTGCTTTTGGGGTTTTTCTAGTGCTGGCCCTGTCGAGCACCAATTGTGTGGCCACCTCGCCGATCGAGTTGCTGGGACCGGGCGCCGTGGCGCCCGCGATGACGCCCGCACCCGCGACACCCGCCGAGGTGCCGGAGCCGGACGGCATCAGCCACCTCATGCGCTACGCCGACGTCCACGGCGATCGGATCGTCTTCACCTATGAGGGCGATTTGTGGTTGGTGTCCACTGCGGGCGGCGATGCCCGGCGGATCACCAACGATCCGGGTGTGGAGTATTGGTCCAAGTTTTCGCCCGACGGCAAGCAAATCGCCTTCACCGCCCAGTACGACGGCGGCTTGAACGTGTACGTCATGGACGCCCGGGGCGGGGTGCCCCGGCGTTTGACCTACCACCCGGCCAGGGACCGCGTGCTCGGCTGGTGGCCTGACGGCACGCGCGTGCTGTTCCGCTCCAACCGTGCGTACCCTTCCCGCGCCGAGGAGATCTACACCATCGGGTTCGAGGGCGGGATGCCGGAGCGGCTGCCGGTGGACCGGGCCGGGCTGACCGCCGTTTCGCCGGACGGCAAACACATCGTCTTCAACCGCAACGACCGCGAGCGTTCCACCTGGAAGCGTCACCAGGGTGGCACCGCACAGGACGTCTGGATGGGCAGCCTGGACAAACTTGACTACCGCAGGATTACGGACTGGGTGGGCACGGACAACTTCCCCATGTGGCGGGGGGAGGCCATTTACTTCACTTCCGACCGAGGGCACGACACGCTCAACCTCTACAAGTACGACCTGGCGGACAGCCAGGTGACCGCGCTGACCGAGTACGCCGACTACGACGTCAAGTATCCGTCGATCGGCCCCGACCAGATCGTATACCAGTACGGTGCCACTCTGCATCTGCTGGACCTCAACACCGGTGAAACCCGGATGGTGCCGATGCGGACTCCTACCGATCGGGTGCGCATGCGGCCGGAGTTCGTGAAGGTGTCGCCGCGGACCGGTTCGTTCGGCCTCTCGCCGAGCGGCAAGCGCATGCTCCTCGAAGCCCGTGGCGAGATTCTGAATCTGCCCGTCGAAGACGGCGAGCCGATCAACCTGACCCGGGCGTGCGGCTCGCGGGAGAAGAACGCGGCGTGGTCGCCCGACGGTCGCTGGATCGCCTTCATCTCCGACAAGACCGGCGAGGAGGAACTCTACCTGATCGATCAGAAGGGAGAAAACGAGTGGCGGCAACTTACCACCGGTGGGCTGGGGTTCCGTATGCAGCCGGTCTGGTCGCCGGACAGCAAGTACCTGCTGTTCTCCGACAAATTCATGCGCCTGAACCTGGTCGATGCCGAAACCGGCGAACTCGCCGTCATCGATCAGGGGGACTACGACGATGCCTGGGAGCGCTGGGGCATCCAGGACTACGTCTGGTCGCCCAACAGCAAATGGATCGCCTACACCAAGATGGAGCGGAGCATGTACGAGGCGATCTTCCTCTACTCGCTCGAAAGCAAGCAGATCCACCGCCTGACCAGCGACGTTACCCAGGATTGGAGCCCATCGTTCGACCCCGGCGGGAAATACCTCTACTTCCTGTCGAACCGGACGTTCAACCCCATCATGGGCCTCGTGGACCAGAACCACATTTTCCTGGATATGGCCAGACCTTACGTGGTTCTTCTCGGGGCTGAGGAACCGTCTCCGTTCGCCCCGAAGGATTCCGAAGAGGAGGCGAAAGAGAAGGAAACCGACGCAGAGGCTGATAAGGATGAGGCCGCTGCCAAGAAGGAGCAGGATGAACAAGCTAAGGGCGACGAGGAGGAGAAAGACGCGCCCGCTGATGAGAAAGAGGGCGGCACCGAAGAGGCTGACAAGGACGATGATTTCCACATCGACCTCGAGGGGCTTCGGCGGCGAATTCTGGCGGCACCGGAGGTCCCCGCCGGCAACTGCTTCCGCCTGGAGGCCACCGAGAAGGGCTTCATGTATCTCAAGAAGGACGAGCCCGAGTTCTCCAAGTACCAGACGGTGACCGACCATACCGGCGGCAGTCTGGGCCTTTACCACTACGATCTGAAGGAGCAGGAAGCCACCGAGGTCCTGAGCGGCATCGCCAACTATCACCAGTCAGCGGACGGCAAGAAGCTGGTCTACCGGGCGGGCAGCACCTACGGGGTGGTGGATGTGGGCACCGAGTCCTCGGTGGGCGACGGCGCGGTCGATCTCGGCGACGTGCGCGTACGCGTCGATCGCAATCTGGAGTTCTTCCAGATCTTCAACGAAGCCTGGCGCATTGAGCGGGATTGGTTCTACGACCCGGGGTTGCACCGGGTCGATTGGGTGGCGATCGGCGAGAAGTACCGCCGGTTCGTACCGCACTGCGGCAACCGCCGCGATTTAACTTATCTGATCGGCGAGATGATCGCTGAGTTAAACATCGGCCACACCTATACCTGGGGCGGGGACGTGACCGATGACGCCAAGCAGGTGCCCACCGGCATGCTCGGCGTCGACCTCGTCGCCGAGGCGGGGGCGCGCTACTACAGGATTGCGCACATCCTTCCGAACACGCCGGGCGATCCGAATGAACGCTCACCGCTGGACGAACCAGGTTGCCCGATTAAGGTGGGCGACTACCTGATCGCCATCGACGGAGCGGAGGTCACCACCGCCGACAACGTGTTCGCCTTTCTGCAGCACCAGGCCGACAAGGTAGTGACCCTGACCTACAACGACAAGCCGACCGCAGAGGCGGCGGAAAGGCACCGCGTCAGAACCATCCGTAGCGAGCATCCCCTGCGTTACCGGGAATGGGTGGAGCGGAACCGCGCCTATGTGGACGCCGTGACCGACGGGCAGGTCGGGTACCTGCACCTTCCCAACATGGGCACTACCGGGCTGATCGAGTTCGCCAAGGCCTTCTACCCGCACTACTACAAGAGGGGCTTCATCCTGGACGATCGGTACAACGCCGGCGGATTCACTGCGGACATGATCATCGACCGCCTGGAACGCAAGCTATGGGGCCTGACCCAGCCGCGCGAAGGCCAGGAGATGCGCGACCCCGAGCGGGCCTTCCACGGGCACTACGTGGTGGTGATCAACGAAGACACTGCGTCGTGCGGTGAGTTCTTCGCCGAAGCTGTCAAGCTCAAAGGGCTTGCTCCGCTGGTGGGTATGCGCACCTGGGGTGGGGCCATCGGCATCGAGGTGCATCAGTCGCTGATCGACCGCGGCACGGTCACACCGCCGCAGTTCGGGCTCTACGGACTCGAACGCACCTGGCTGATCGAGGGCCACGGCGTCGACCCGGACGTCGAGGTGCAAAACATGCCCGGCGACGTGGTCCAGGGTAAAGACGCCCAACTCGATGCCGCCATCGCGTTGTTGATGGAGAGAATCGCGGAGGAGCCCAAGGAGGTCCCGCAAGTGCCCGCGTATCCGGATAAGAGCAAGCGAGTAGAGAATCCTGCTTCCCATCGCGGCCTCGGGTCGTCGGCCCTCAACCGCAATTGAAGATTGAAGAGAGAAAGGCGTTTCCCCTGGTGCTTCGGGGTTCGTACGGGTCCTTTACTACGGAGAGGGGATGCAACGGTACCAAGATGTCGGTTTAATCTGTAGCGTCGCCCCTTGTGGGCGGCGCAGCCTCGTTACTCGTCGCCCCTTGTGGGCGGCACAGCCTCGTTACTCGTCACCCATAAGGGGTGACGCTACATTGGGGATCACCATGGATGGTTAAATCGACGGCCTCGTACGATCGTGCGTCGTTCACTTTCCTGGAGGCGTTCTCTTTAGTTCCACCACCCAGTCGGCCACCTGGTCGATGCCCTCGTTGTGTAGGGTGTTGACCTTCCAGACGGGGCGGTCGGCGCCGATGGCGGAGGTCAATTGGGCCAGCGTACGGTCGGCGCCCTCCAGATCGCACTTGTTCACTACGAAGCACGAGGCGATTTCCATCAGGCCGGCTTTGGAGAATTGGACCGCATCGCCCGAATCGGGCATCAGCAGCAGCATGGTCTGCGAAGCCAACTCGCGAACCGCGACGTCTGATTGACCCGCCCCTACCGTTTCCAGCAGGATGATGTCAAAGCCGAAGCCGCCGAGCAAGGCGACCACCTCTTTGACCTTGGGACCCAACCCGCCGAGCACGTCGCCTGAAGACAGGCTGCGGATGAAGAACCTCTCGTCAGGCGTGCCGTGCATCATGCGCAGGCGATCGCCCAACAGGGCCCCGCCGGATACCGGACTTGATGGATCGACGGCGACGACGGCCACCTTGAGATCGCTCCCGCGGAGCGCGCGGCCCAGCTTGTCGATAAACGAGCTCTTGCCCACGCCGGGTGAACCGGTTACTCCCAGCACCAGGGCGTTGCCCTCCGGCGGCGTCCAACCGTCACTGTCGGTACCGCGCTGGACGTGCGTGATTAGCTTGGCCAGGGCCACCTGATCCCCGGTTGCGTAGCCCGCGCGGACCTCTTCGAGCGTGCCGTGCGAGGCTTCGGCGCCAAGCCGGCCGAACTCCTTGAGGATCTCCTCGAGGCTCGAACCGGGGTTGAAGATCGCGGCTACCCCCATCGCGCGCACCGCGTCGTAGTCGGCGGTGGGGATGATGCCGCCCAGAACCACCGGGACGTGTTCGATGCCGTAGTCCTTGCGCCACTTGAGCACCTCGGGCATCACGGTCATGTGGGCGGCGGACAGCAGGCTGACGCCGACCACGTCCACGTCCTCCTGCATGGCGGCGCACATGGTCGCCTGAGCGGTTTGCCACAGCCCGGTGTAGATCACGTCGTGTCCGGCGTCCCGAAACGTCCGGGCCAACACCTTGACCCCCCGATCGTGCCCATCGAGCCCGATCTTAGCCAGTAGAATGCGATGTCGTCGTTCGCTCATGGATGATTCGCTTGCTGTCGTCACAAAACCTCTAACCTCGGTCGGTCACACGGCAGTCGGAATTGAGAATTGAAAATGAAGAAGACTCAGATATGACACCTCGTCTTGTCGTCCGACACGGGCTTGTCTGCGCCCCTCTTCCATTTGTCCATTTTTCATTTTCCATTTTCAACTCCTGCGGCTTACCACTCCGGTCCGCCGTCGTAGGAGCCGAAGACCGATTGCATGGTCTCCATCATTTCGCCCACCGTGGCGTCGGCTTCGGAGGCTTCGATCAGCGACGGCATCATGTTCTCGCCGGCGCCGGCGGTGTGGCGAACCTTCTCCAGCGCCGCTTTATGGCGGGCCACATCGCGGTTTTTTTTCAGTTCCTTCAGCCGGGCAACTTGTTGGTCTTCGGTGGCCTGGTCGATCTGGAGGATTTCAATCGGCTTCTCGACTTCGTCGCGGAACTTGTTGACCCCGACCGTAACCGCTTCGCCGGACTCGAATTCCCTCGCCTGCCGCAGGGCGCTCTCCGCGATCCTCCGACGGAAGTAGCCACTGTCGATCGCCGGCAGCACCCCGCCCAGGGCGTCGATCTCGGCGAAGATGGCCTCGGCCTGGTCCTCGATCTCGTTGGTCAGATGCTCTACGTAATAGCTGCCTGCCAGCGGATCGACCGTCTTGGTGACGCCGGTTTCGTAGGCCAGTACCTGCTGCGTGCGCAGGGCCACTTTGGCGGCGTTCGCGGAGGGCAGTGCCAGGGTTTCGTCGTAACTGTTCGTATGCAGCGATTGCGTCCCGCCCAGCACCGCCGCCAGCGCTTGATAAGCGACGCGCACGATGTTGTTCGTCGGCTGCTGCTCGGTCAGGGATACCCCGGCGGTTTGGGCATGAGTGCGCAACCACCAGCTACGCTCGTTCTTGGCCTGGTACTTGTGCCGCATGACCTTGGCCCAGATGCGCCGGGCCGCCCGGAACTTGGCGATTTCCTCGAAGAAGTTGTTGTGCACGTCGAAGAAGAAGCTCAGCCGCTTGGCCACCGCGTCCACGTCCAGCCCGCGGGCGATGGACTCCTCGAGGTAGGCCATTCCGTCGGCCAGGGTGAAGGCGAGTTCCTCGGCCGCCGTCGCCCCCGCCTCGCGGATGTGGTAGCCGCTGATGCTCACCGTGTTCCACTGCGGTGTGTGCTGCGTGCCGTACTCGATGGTATCGATCACCAGCTTGACGCTCGGCCGCGGCGGGAAAACGTACTCGTTTTGCGAATGGAACTCCTTAAGGATGTCATTCTGCAAAGTGCCGCGGAGCTGATCCAGCCCCAGGCCTTGCTCCTTGGCCACCGCGATGTAGAAGGCCAGCAGAATCGCCGCCGGGGCGTTGATGGTCATCGAGGTGCTGACCTCGCCCAGATTGATCCCGTCAAACAGGCGGCGCATGTCGTCCAGCGACGAGACCGCCACACCGCAGCGCCCCACCTCGCCAAGTGCCAGTGGATCGTCACTATCTCGCCCCATCAGGGTGGGCAGGTCGAAGGCCGTGCTCAGCCCGGTCTGCCCGTGGGCCAGTAGGTATTTGAAGCGTTCATTGGTGTCGTCCGCGGACCCGAAGCCGGCGAACTGGCGCATGGTCCACAACCGTTGGCGGTACATCTCGCGATGGATCCCGCGCGTATAGGGATACTGCCCGGGTTCGGCCAGACTCGTTGCCGGGTCGAAGTCCTTCAAATCGTCCGGGCCCCAATGCGCCTTATCGTCTGCGCCGCCGCGCGGCGGCGCTTTTGGCGCCGCTCCC
This sequence comes from Phycisphaerales bacterium, assembly GCA_030612785.1. GTDB lineage: Bacteria > Planctomycetota > Phycisphaerae > UBA1845 > UBA1845 > JAAEQG01. The sequence continues at coordinate 1,128 of JAUWNF010000050.1, read as the reverse complement.
GCGCCCGTTGGTCTCACCCCGTGTGCGCCCATAGACTACCCTTCCATCCATGCGGCGGCGCGTTTACCGATGAAAGCGCCCATGCCCTCGCGGGATTCGTCGCCCGTGAAACACTCGCGAAATGCCTCCGGTTCGTCGCCGCCGAGCAGAACGCGCTTGGCCAACCCGATGGCCCGCGGCCCGCCGCGCACCAGACTCTTGAACAGCTTCTCCACGGCGGCATCCAACTCGTCCGGTGGAACCACCTGGTCAACCAGACCGCACGCCTTGGCCTCGTCGGCGGAGATGGGCACGCCGCCGAACGCCAGCCGCCGCGCCGCCTGAGAACCGGCCACCCGGGCCATCCGCCCAATCCCGCCCCAGCCGGGAATCAACCCAAGGTTCGTCTCGGGCAGCCCGATCTTGGCCGACGGTACCGCGATACGGAAGTCGCAGGCCAGGGTGATCTCGCACCCGCCGCCCAAAGCGGCACCGTTTATGACCGCCACCGTTACGCAGGGCAGCCTCGCCAGTGCGTCCATAACGGCATTGCCGCGGACCGACAGGTGCTTGCCGTCCTCTGGCGTAAACCCGGCCATCTCCTTGATGTTCGCCCCGGCGATGAACACTTTGCCGGCGGCCTTGAGCGTGCAGAAACGCACGTCCGTCTTGCGGCTCAGTTCTTCAACGACCTCGCCCAGGCGCTCCAAAACCGCCAGGGACATCACGTTGATTCCGCTCTCGGTGTGAAAGGTAACCGTGGCCCGAGGACCGTCGACCGCCAGATCGATCTGGGTTCCGCTACTCATGAGTTCCATGCTCCCTTCGGTTTCAAACTTCATTGTAACAGCATCCTGCCTGGACGGGAAGGAAGGCCGGACCGGTCGTTTGGGGTGAAAAAGCTGCCGGGCCCGCCGGCGGAAGGCGAAAAGTGCACTCGGCTGCACCGGGCGTATAGGCAGAACTCACCGTGCTGCTCATAGCGAGGGTGGCACCCAACGCCGTTAACTACAGATGGTGTCATATTGCCTCAGTAATGCCTGTATTCGGTCTTTTTCGTAGGTTGTCGGCCTGCGCAATTTCGGGGGGCTGGGGGGCGTCTCGTTTTTCTTGTGTGGCCAATCGCGGGCCCGCTTGGGCGAACCGCGG
>JAUWNF010000451.1 GCA_030612785.1 Phycisphaerales bacterium | reverse complement strand
GTCGCCTGCGGCGACTTCCTCTTCCCGTCGCCGGGATCCCACTTCCAATTCAGGTTCGCGATAATCGCGTAGTCGTCGGTCGCCCGGCTCCGCATGTGCAGATCGTGCACCGACTGCCCGGCCTCCGCCGTGACGGCCTCGACCTCGTCACCCGGCCGGTAGCCGGTCACACTCTCCCCGCTCCCCTCGGCGAAGATCAGCCCGGTGATCGCCACCGGCCCCACGTGACGCACTCGGTCGGCCCGGTGCAGGTACTTGTCCACGATACGCGCGGCGTCGTCGAGGAACTCCTCCGTCGCCGGCTTCTCACTGCCCTTGAAGATTGAGTTGCCGCCATAGTGCCCACCATGGTCCTCGCGGATCGCTACGCGGAAATCACCCGGCCGGTACAGCAGCCGACCCCGCCGGCGCCGACTCAGCGAGTCCGGGATCTCCGTCCACCCCTCGTAGTCGTCGTCCACGAAATCGTCGTCCGACTCGATCACCCCCGTGATCCGCATACGCATGGTTCCGCGTATGTACGCCTCCGGCAGCGTGTACGTACTCGCCCCAATGCCCGGCTCCTTCAGGTCGCCGACCCGCAGGTCCCCCATTTCGAGGAACACCCCCAGCCGCGTGCTCAGGATCTTGAAGAACGCCGGCAACTGAAACCAGCTCCCCTCCACGCCGCCGCGGTAGCTCACCTGCACGATCGGCGGGTACGTCTGCCCCGGCCGTACACCGGTCAGGCAGCGCTTGATCGGCCGTGGACGCAATGAGTTGCGCCCGTGTTGAAACGCCCCGGAATCCCACACCTCGCCGACCTCCAGGTCCGCCAGGTCCAGCGGTGCGTACTTCTCCGCGACGAAGTAACCGAACGGCCGCACCTTGGCCGTCTCGCTCATGTCGGCGAAGTCCGGCGCGATCCAGTGCCGCAACACGGCCCAGTTATCGAGCTCCAGGAATTGCTTGCCGTTCGTGCAGTATCCGTTGATCCAATCGTCCGTCCCGACCACGACCAGGGCCGCCGCGATCGCGTCCTCGTCGCTCGGATCAACGTCCACCTGCGGCAAGCGGGTCTCGTCGTAGTTCCAACCAGGCACCAGCTCGACGGTCACCTCGTACCGCTTGGCCGCCCCGCCCGCGCGCGCGGCGTTTACGCAGCCCGCGTAGTTCTTGACCACCACCAGGTTGCTCACGTCCGCCTCGCGGCGCACCTCCGTCCAGGTCTTGTTGTCCGTTCGATAGTGCTTCGACGGCATCTTGAGCCGCACGCGCCGCGACGCCCCCGGCACGAAGAATCTGAACCCCTCGTGCAACGCCCCGTCATCGGTGCCATGCCAGGCGTCAATCGTGAACCCCACCCCACTCCGCGCGCAGGTCCATTTCAACGCCTGGATCCAGTCCATCCCCTCGATCGCGTGCGACAGCGGCCGCGCCAGCAGCACCCGCGCCCACGGATCGTTCAGGTCGTCGTCGTCCAGCTCGTCCGGGTCCTCCAGGTGATACCCCCGCTCGTGGATCAGCTTCCACAGGTTGCAATCGATCAGATCATGCGGCATCGCCCACAGCGTCCCGTCCGGGCGCCGCCGAGCCCAGTACAGCAAAAACAGAAACACCCGCGCCCACGTCCACGACTGCCGCTCACCGTAGAAGCGGTGAGCCCACAGCGGAACCGCGAACCTAAAACCCTCTTCATCGTCCAACAGGTACGTCAGCTTCTTGCGACAGTTCTTCGCCCCGCTCGGGTTGAACACCACCGGCCAGCCCGTGTCCACCTTCGGAACCAGCGTCGGCACGCTGCTGTTTTCGTAAGTCGGCTCGTCCTCCTTACGCAACCACAGTTGCCCGTGTATCGCCCGCTCCTTCAGGTCGTCCGCTATGTGCACCAGGCTGATCGAGGTCTCCTTCACCTTCGTCGCCGTGCGCCGCACCGCGCTCAGATAACCGCGAAACAGCGTCACGTCCTGCTCCGGCTCCGGACGAGCCGTGCGGATCGCCACCTGCGCGTCGTCCGGCAGCGCCGCCGCCAGCCGCTTCTCGTTCGGGTGCTCGTCCGTACCGACATTCACAAGATATCCGTCGCTCAACACCACCGGCAGCCGCGCCGTCGGCAGCGCGTTGATCGGCCGGTCGACCTCGGCCGCCGGTCCCAACCAGGTCACCACCTCCGGAGCGCCGGAGAGCTGCGTCACCTCGACAACCAGCGGGTCCCACAGCGTCGGGTCGTTCGCCGGATGCGGACCAGGCGTCACCGGCCCAATAACCAGCCCGGCCGCCCGTCCTGTCCCAGCAATCTCCTCAATCGGAGGCATCGCCTAACCACCTAACCGCCATGCCATTGTCGTTACCTCCCCCTCTACAACCGTGCCCACCTCGAACCTCATAAGGGTCCCTCCCTCGTAGACTGCTACGACTACCCGATTGGGCGCCAGCCTGCCCACGAAGCCGTTTAGCAGCCCGAGAACCCCCACGGCGGACTGCCCGGCCTCGTGCCACACTTGCACTGTTGCGTGCTCAGCCAACATCGAGTTGCACGGCACCCGCGTGCTGAGTAGGTGATCCATGGCCGCCCGGTCCATTGCGAGCGCTTCATTCAGTACGTCGACCAGCGTCTGGATAGCGTCCATCTGCCCATCCTTGGCGCCCTTGGCGCTCTTGGCACCTTGGCGGTTAACTCGTCCCCACTTCCGTCCCCGGCTGCATCCACTCGAACACCACCTCCCAACCGCACCACACCTCGCCACCGACGCAGTCCTCGGCCGCGGCCGTCGCCCGAAACGACGCCAGCCGGCAGTGCTCCCACACCTCGCCGCGTTTGCCCTTGAGCGTGTACGCCGCCGCGGTCGCGATGTACTGACGCAGCTTGTTCCGAAACGCGATGTAGTCGGCGTTGTCGAGCGCGAACGCCTGGATCTTCCAAACGATCTTCTCCGGTCCCAGTCCGGCGTGCAGCGCCCCGACACCCGACAGCTCCGGCAGGCAGTACGTGAGCACCTTCGGGTTCGGCCCGCCGATCTCGGTCCGCACGCTCGCCGCCACCAGCAGCTCGTCCGCTTCCGGTTCGAGCCGCGGCAAGCTGTCGTCGCCGTTATCATTGAAGATCGCATGTGCCATCTGTCACGCCAAGGGCGCCCCCTTGTCACCTTGTCACTTTGTCACTTTGTCACTTTGTCACTTTGTCACTTTGTCACCTCTTCACGGTCCGTATGCTCCTCTCTCGATGATCTCCGGCGTCAGCGTCTCCGGTCGCGCCATCACGCCATGCGTGTCGAGCACCACGCCCTGGTTGACCGTCACATTGTTGTTCGTGATATTTTGGATGATCTGCGGGGCTTGGGCTGCCCGCGATGCGGCTTCACGCGACTGCTCGGAAACCGAGAACGCCTCATCCAGCGCAACCCCGAAATCCGGCTGTCTTTCCTGTAATCGGCGCTCTTCTTCGACCGCCGCGAGTATGGTGGGCCCCATCTCCTTGCGGTAGGTTTTTTCGAGTTCTCTCTTACGCACGCGTCCCCCAGGTCTCCACCAGGAAGAAAGTTCCTCCATGTACAGAGCACCACTTCTCGGAGGATTCTTTCGGAACTTCTCCAGCCCCCCACGGAGCCCTTCCAATCGCTCTACCCGCTCCTCGAACTCCGCCAGCTTCGTTTCCCCTCCACCACCCCTTCGCCGCGGCAGGGCCTCAAGTGCTCGCGCTTCCGGCGGCTCGG
>JAUWNF010000371.1 GCA_030612785.1 Phycisphaerales bacterium | reverse complement strand
ACGATCGCGACGCGCCTCGGGAGCTCGGTACGATCGACATCATCACCGAGCAGGAGTTGCTCGACATGGGCCTGTCGAACTGCGTGGACTCGGCCCGTCCTCATGCCGCTTGGTGGTGGGATGTCCCGTGGAGGGGTGGCGACGTGGTGTTCGTCTCCGGGCCTTTCTGCGGCGCCGGAGTTCCGGTAGCGGCCATGCTGATGGCACTAGGCTTTGTCGGCATCCGCCGGACGCGGCGACGACGCTGAGCACGTGGAGCTTGTGGCGCGGCGCCGACCGCGACATACGATGGCTCTATACCCTACCCACGGGGATGCAGACCCGCTCGATTGCTGCGCAGCGACCGGTCTTGGGCTCGACCTCGGCGATGACGCCGCACACCCGGACGTCCTCGGTGGCAACGTGAAACGGGCTGGGTACGGCGCTGATCATGGAACTGAGGACATTCTCCTTGGATCGACCCAGAACCGAATCGTAAGGCCCGGTCATGCCCACATCGGTGATGTAACCCGTACCGCCCGGGAGGATGGTTTCGTCGGCGGTGGGCACGTGGGTGTGCGTGCCGAACACCACACTGACCCGCCCGTCCAGATGCCAGCCCATGGCGATCCCCTCGCTGGTGGCCTCGGCGTGCATATCCACCACGACAATGTTGACGTCTCCGGGCAGCGTGCTCAGCACGCGATCGACCGCGTGGAAGGGGTTGTCCGCATGAACGTTCATATACATGCGCCCGAGCAGCGCTATCGCCGCCACTCTCACACCGGTGCGTGTTTCGTAGATGGCCACTTCATGCCCGGGCGCCCCCGCGTTCAGGTTGGCCGGTCGCACGATGCGATCCGAACGTTCCAGGGTGGCGATGATGTCGCGCCGTCGGTAGACGTGGTCCCCCATGGTCATCAGGTGGACCCCTCCCTCGGCGAACTTGGTGTACAGCGCGGGCGTCAGGCCCGAACCGTCAGCGGCGTTCTCCACGTTCGCGATTACACAGTCGATGCTCTGATCGGTCGTTAGCTTGGGAAGTACCTCGATCAGGGCCTTGCGCCCCGGCGCTCCGACCACATCGCCCACACAGAGTAGCTTTACTGCCATGGTGCCCCCGGCTTGCGCCGAACGGTGTCAACAACAGCACTAACGAGCGATCTCCACCGCCCGCAACTCACGCAACACCGTCACTTTGACCTCACCCGGGTAGGTGATTTCCTCTTCGACCCGCTTAGCGATGTCCCGCGCGATTTTGGTGGCGTTGCTATCGCTCACCCGGTTGCAATCGACGATGACGCGAAGTTCCCGACCGGCCTGAATGGCATAGGCCTGCTTCACCCCCCCACAGCCCATGGCGATCTCTTCCATTTGTTGTAACCTCTGGATGTAGCGCTCCAGCGATTCACGCCGGCTGCCGGGACGCGACGCGCTGATGGCGTCGGCCGCCATCACCAGTACGCAGTACGGACTGATCGGGGCGACGTCGCCGTGGTGCCCGGCAATGGCGTTCAGCACCTCCGGGCGCTCGTTGAAGCGTTTGCAGATGTCAGCCCCGATCTGGGGGTGTCCACCCTCGACCTCGTGGTCAACGGCCTTGCCGATATCGTGCAGCAGCCCGCTGCGTCGGGCCAGGCGCCCGTCGAGGTTCAGTTCTTCGGCCATGATCTGGCACAGGTATGCCACCTCAATGCTATGCTGCAAGACGTTTTGACCGTAGCTGGTACGGTAGCGCAAGCGCCCCAGCAGGTCGATCTGCTTGCGGTGCAGGCCGCCGACATTGGCTTCCACCGCCGCTTTCTTTCCGGTTTCGATAATGTCCCGCTCGATTTCCTTGCGGGTGTCTTCCACCAGTTCCTCGATGCGCGCCGGGTGGATTCGCCCGTCCTGAATCAAGCGCTCCAGCGACAGGCGCGCCACCTCGCGCCGGACTGGATCGAACGCGCTCACCACTACCACACCGGGCGTATCATCCACGATCACGTCTACGCCGGTGGCCTTCTCGAACGCCCGAATGTTGCGTCCCTCCCGCCCGATAACGCGACCTTTCATGTCGTCCGAGGGGATGTCCACGGTGGAGACCGTGCTATCGCAGGTATGCTCCGCGGCGTAGCGCTGGATGGCGGTCAGAATAATGTCGCGAGCCTTGACGGCGGCACCGTCCTTGGCTTCGGTCAGAATGCGATCAACCAGGACAGCCGCTTCGTGCTCCACCTCCGACTCGAGGTTCGATAAGAGAAGCCGCTTGGCTTCCTCGATCGACAGACCGGCGATCCTGGTCAGTTTATCACGCTGTTCTATTAGGGTGTCGTCGACCTCTTGCTCCCTAACGGTGATTTTCTCCGCCCGCTCCGCCAGTTTCGCCTCCGCTTGCTCGATCTTCTTTTCCTTCACGTTGAGCGTGTCGAGCTTCTTTTCGAGATTGTCCTCCCGTTTGTCGAGGCGCCGCTCTATCTCCTTCGCTTGGGCGCGGGTCTCGGCGGTTTCGCGGTTGAACTCTTCGAGACGCTGGATGTGCTCAGTTTTGGCCTCGACCTCGGCGTTCCTGATGATGCTCTCACCCGTCTTGCGTGCCTCTTCCAGAATGGTGTCCGCGGCCTGCTTCATCGCGGCCTGTTTGGACTTGTTGAGGACGACCACAACACACAAGACGATCAGCCCGCCCCCCACCGCCCCCGCGGCGACGGAACTCCACCCGCCACTTATCCCTAGCAATAAAGCTGCTTCCATGGCGTATACTCACCTTTTCACGAGTGTATATAAAACGTTCGTCAGGCATTAGCGCCCTGCCGGCCGGAAGCGCATCCGCCAGGCAATCGCAAGGGCGCACCGCGCCTGTGAACGAAACATAACTATGCTTGAAGACCGGATGGAATGCCCGCGGGGACGGTCGCCCCGCCGAAAGGTCGTTACTGTGGGCGCGCTAACGTCACGGCTGCGATTCCCGGTGGCCCCACTCGTCGAGACGGATCCTTGGGATCGCATGAAGCCTCGACCGATATGATCGTGCGGGCATTGCCAGACATCCCCTCCACGACCCGACCACACCATTCTGTTTCATGATAGAGCAACCCGCAACGTCAAGACACCGCACGTCGAAGTATCGCAATCGCACCAGCTCAGACCTGGAGAATCCGAACCGTTGGGGGCGACTTCGCCAGGTCCCGCCTGATGAGATGACAACAGCAAGCGACCAATACCGCTCCCCGCCCGGGGGCGAACAGGACTTATCCGTGTCCTCAATGCACTTCCACCTGCCCTCCCACGAGCACGGCAATTCTGCGAATCGTGCTCTCTCGAAGCACAGGCTCTTTGTCCATATAAGGTTAGCGCGAACTCGCACTAACCCGTCCCCGCAGTATAATCCTTCATTCGGTGCTGTCAAGCAAGTTTGGGACCACATCGTCCCTGGGGGGGCCGTCCCCCACCCCGAGGCGGGCGGTGCCCGCCAACGGGATGGGCCACCCGACAAGGCCCGAGGTGCTAGCTGGGAGCCGCTTATGATCCGTTCCTCAGTCCTCAAGCTCTGTGTCGTCACGCTGCTGGTGGGGTCGCTGTCCCCCACCCCGGGGCGGGCGGTGCCCGCCAACGGGATGGGTCACCCAGCCGTGAGAGTCAGCCTGCACCCGAGCGTCACCGGCGTTGCTCCGGGGACCGCGCTCGAGGTGGCCCTCCAGTTCCACATCCCGGACCAGTGGCATACCTATTGGCAGAATCCGGGCGACAGCGGACTGCCCCTACAGGTCACTTGGCGGCTGCCGCCGGGGTTCGAGGTCGGCGAGCTACGCTTTCCCGTGCCACAACGCCATCTGGGACCGGGGAACCTGATAACCAACGTGCTCCAGGGCCGGCCCGTGCTGATCCAAAGCCTGGTCGCCCCGAAGACCGTCAAGCCCGGCGAAACCGTAACCCTGACCGCCGACCTGAAATGGCTGATCTGTAAAACCAGTTGCATCCCCGGGCGGGACTCGGTCGCGGTCGAACTGCCCGTCGTCGGCTCACCCGCCGAGGTCCAGCCCGCCAACGAGACGGTTTTCGAGCAGGCCCGCCGGGCACTCCCCATCCCACCACATAAGAGCAAACACGTCACCGTGGCACCCTCCACCACGGCCCGGACCGTGAAACCCGGCCAGACGTTCGAGGTGCTTCTCGAACTGGTAGTCGCCGCCGGAAACCACGTGCAGTCGAATCGCCCGCCCCGGGCGGTGCTCATCCCGACCCACGTGTTCCTCGAACGCGTTCCCGGACTCGACCTCGGAAAGCCGATCTACCCCCGGCCCGAGGAGCGTAAGCATCCCCAGTGGGGCCCGGTGAGCGAATACCGGGGGAGAGTGCCGATCCGTGTTCCCGTACAGGTGCGCGACGACGCCGACGGCCCACGCGT
>JAUWNF010000716.1 GCA_030612785.1 Phycisphaerales bacterium | reverse complement strand
GCCCTCTCGGAATACTTCGGACAATCCTATCCAAAGTCCAACTGCGGCGGCTGCGACGTCTGCCTTGAGGAGGTCGAAGGTGTCGAGGACGCCACCGAGATCGCGCAGAAGATCCTTTCATGCGTTGCCCGCGTTCGTGATGGTTTCGGCGTTACGTATATCGGAGACGTGCTGGCTGGGGCGAATACGGATGCCCTCCGGCGGCGAGGGCATGACCAACTCAGTGTTCATGGCCTGCTCAAGGACATGCCGCGCAAGATATTAACCAACCTGATCTACCAACTCATCGATCATGGTCTGCTCGAGCGCACGGAAGGTGACTACCCGGTGCTGCGCCTCAATGACGCGTCGTGGGAGGTCATGCGCGGGCAGCGCGGCGTCAAGCTGATCCGTCCCAAGGACAAACCGGTGGCCAGGACGCGGGCGGCGGTCGAGTCGTGGGAAGGTGTGGACCAGGGCCTGTTCGAGCATCTGCGCGGCGTTCGCCGTGAACTTGCTCAGAAGCGCGGTATGCCACCATTTGTCATCTTCTCCGACGCCTCGCTGCGCGACATGGCCCGCCGACGCCCCTCAACGCCCGCCGGGTTTCTGGCCGTTCACGGCGTCGGGCGCGTGAAGTTGCGGGATTTCGGTACGCGGTTCATTGCCGAGATCGGAGGCTACTGTGATGAGCACGGGTTATCGCTGGATTGCGTAGGTGGACCCGAGCCCCTCGAACCGATTGCCTCTACGCCAAGGACGAGGACCGTCTCGCCCGCCAAGCGAACGGCGTTTGATATGTTCGAGAGGGGTGCCTCGATCGATGAAGTGGCGGTCGCTACCGAACGTGCGCGGGGTACCGTCGTGTCTTATCTGGGGGAATACATCGAGAACACCAACCCGGAATCCATCGAAACATGGGTGGACAAGGCCACCTATCAAGCGGTTACCAACGCCGCTTGCGAGGTCGACTCCGAACGGCTCAAGCCGATCTTCGAACGTTTAAGCGGCGAAGTGCCATATGACGTCATAAGGTTGGTGATGACGCACCTGAGGAGTGAAAAAGAGTGAAGACGGGGTCAGGCTACTTTATCTCTTGGTCACCTTCTCAGATGGCGTGTTGGCCGGAACGATAAAGTAGCCTGACCCCAATGGCACTGCCGTGTGTAACTTCTGTCCTGTCGCACGTTTACGTTTTTCCGAGCGTTTCGCGTAGCTGGTCCCGCGGGCATTGCATGAGCAGGTAGCGATGGTGCTACAATCACGTGATACCAACGTGGGTGCGAGAAGGGATTCTCGCACCAGCCGGTATGCTGGGACGAGATTCCTATCTCGTCCCCACTCTCTCACATAGCGGTGTGAGACCAAGGTCAGCATGTGGAAAATCGCCTGGTGCAATCTGTATCGCGATAAGGTTCGCTTCTCGACGGCGGTCGTGGGGCTGGTCTTTGCCGTGGTGTTGATGGCCGTGCAGGCGTCTATCTTCCTGGGGGCGGTGCGGAGTTCGTCGCTCTTGGTTCGGGAGGCTGACGCCGATCTGTGGATCGTGCCCACAGGAACAACTAACGCGGACTTCGCCTTTCCCATGGCCGGCCGGCGGCGCTATCAGGCCCTCGGTGTGCCGGGAGTGGCCAAGTCGGGCCGGATGGGTGTGGGATTCGGCATCTATAGGTTTCCCTCGGGGCGGCACGAGGGGATCATCGTCGTCGGCACGGATACCGATCACGCCTGGCTGCCGGTC
>JAUWNF010000471.1 GCA_030612785.1 Phycisphaerales bacterium | reverse complement strand
AGGACCGGTTGCGGTCTGCCTGGACCACTATCCCGAAGGCCTCACGGTGTCGTACCGCGCGCGGTCGACTCCGGATTTGCCGGGCTCTCACAGAGCATCTCGATCGCGCCCGACAGCTCTACGCTTACGCGCGTACAGACGCAGACCGCCAAGCCGTCGACGACTTGGTCACGGAGATCGAGCGTCAACGGGCGGAGCTGGCCGATGGCGGAGCGCTGGCGCGCAGAGTGCGCAAGGAACGGGCGTTGCGATCCCTGGCCAGGAGAGGCCGGAACTGAGCCGTTGCCCACGGCTGGTCGACGGCCTCGCCGCTGGCAATCCGACCAGGAAACCGGGGAGCCCCATGCCACTCCCGAGGCTCGCCTGGTCAACCTGCGCGTCCCTGAACTGTCGACCATTCATAGTAATGCGATGCTCAAGGACCTGCGTGACTGCGACATCCGGACGTACATTTCGGAGCCGGACCGAGGGCGCCGGCATTGGGCGGGCAAAGCAGAAGAGCGTGACGCGGTGTACGCCACCGAGTCTAAGAGCAGAGACCGCAACCTGGCGACGCGGCGGGCGCAAGGGTTACCTGAGCCTTCGCGATTCCCCTTCGAGAACCGCCCGGAAGCATCCCGCTCACCGCTATCCCCGTTTGGTGACGGTGGCCTACTCATGCTTCTCATCGTAACGCTTCCATAGGGCTCCGACTGCCCTAGCATCCTTCCAAAGGCGATCCGGTGAAGCCGCGACCACTGGGATTGCATCATCAGAGACTTTGAGGTACACGTCGATTCACCTCCAGACGCCATCTGTCCGTTTAGTGCAGCGTTTGGGCACGCAGCCTTGAACGACCAGAGTTGTCCGCTGCTCCAGAACGAAGGACCGCTTTTGAGCGCCACATGACACGAATTCGCCAATGGCTGACTGCGGAGACTGAACGACTCACTCGCTGTGCTACAAACATGGACTTCTTTCCAGATTTCATCCCTCCGGAGGAGAGAAAGCGCCTGGATGCGCGCATCTACGCGTATTACAGGCACTTCATCGCAGACATAAAAGACTGGGAACGGGGCGAGATTGGCGAGCGGACCCTTGAGAGTGCCTCCTCAACATGCTTTCACTGGGTCAGGATGCAGCTGCTGTGCTTGAGAAAAGACTGGCAAACCTGGCTAGAGAAGTACAATCCGACCGTCGACGCCCCAGCTGTGGCACGAGCCACGGGCAAGATCGGGGAGGCAGCGGCATGGTACTTGTTTTCGGCATTGGGCTTCTTACGCGAATTCAGCGAAATCGTTGACGCGAGACCGGAAGATGTCGTTAGTGAAAGAAACAAAATCCTCCTCACGGTCCTTGAATGCTCAATTGACTGGCAGGCGTCCTTCTGGGATTGGGCATTCGGGCAAGACGAATTGATGCCTTTGTCGGCTGATCCCCCTTGGTCAAAACCAGCCTCGGAGGTTACGCGGCAACTCACGGACGCGCAGATCCTTGTGTTCCAGGTGTTCCGAGCACTGCAACTCACAGGTAGACCGGCAACGCACCCATCTTCGATGACGATGACCTTTGAGTCTGTCCCTCGCCTTCTGCTTGACGCCGAACTGTACGGAGCAAACCTGACCAAGGACCACATCGATCAGGCCCTACGAAACCTCGTTCTCCTCGGGCTCTTGAAGGAGGCTTTCCCACCTGCACTCCGCAATTGCAGATTCCGCCGTCCAAACGGTGAGGAGATCGGAATCTCCTGTCGCAGCCAGGATGATTGGCACGAACTCACCGTAGAATTGGGTGGCACCAAATTCCGTGCTTGCGTGTATGACACCAAGCACCTGACGCGTCATAGGAAGTTAGAATGCTACGCTCTGACAGGGACGGGGGCTGGTAGTGACTTGGAGATTGACCGGAAAGACCAGGCTCTGGTGGCCGCTTCGCCACGGGGCCAGGGTTTGAGTTTCACATTGGATACCATACCGCCGCTCGATAAGACCAGCGGGATGTGGGTAAGTCAAAAGGAAGCCGCCGAACTGACGGAGCGAGTAGTCCACACCCTGGCCAACCATCGCGACAAGGGCGAGCGGTCTGATGACATGACCTGCGGCATAGACTCAAAAGGCCGTGTCTGGCGGAAAGAAGAGTCCAACAGCCAAGACGTCTGGTATCTGCGCTCGATTATCCATCGCGGTTGACCATCGCGGCGGGAGCTATTGTCGAATCTCGTCGATCGCCTCGTGATCAGGCGGCGTTCTTCTCGGGCCTTTCTCCGTCGACATTCGCCTGCCCCAACAGGCGTTGCGCCCCGTCACGTAGAATCTCGGTCAGCACATCGCGACTCGGGGCTGGAATCGTCGTCGTCGCGTCGTCGCGCTCGTGTATCGGCGTACTCCCCTGCCCATCGTGGGCGGCTCGGAACCTGTTCAAGATCCCGAGAGTGCCCCGCCTTTTCTCATCCGGCCATCAACGAAACTCGGCTATGGCTCCCCGACGGATTCCGGGCACTGCAAAAACCGCGGAAACCAAGGGGGGAGCCAAAAAAACCGCCGCTCCAGCATTTTTTTTTCGCCGATTCCAGCCAACCAGCCATCCTTACCCTTCCCGGGGAAGGGTAGGGACGATTTGACCAAACTGCTCTCTCTGTGGTCTCCTGATGTCAGTAGAAGCATGCGGAGAGGTGCAGCTTCTCAGGCTCTCGCCATGCTGCTTGTACTCCGCAGTGCCGTGCGAAAGGAATCATGGAATGAGCACCGAGGCTCACGATCAGTCAGAGCATACCGAGAAGCCCGAACCCTTCGTTGTTGACGCAAAGGCCTTAGCAAACCGTTTGCAGATCAGTCTACGACACTTGCGGCGTATGGAGGCTGGCGGCGCTTTAGGGCCACGCCCACTGCGACTTGGCCGGTCGGTACGTTATTCGCTGGACGAGGTGAAGCGTTGGATAAACGCTGGGGTCCCCGACCGTAGGGCCTGGAACTCCATCAGAGAACAGGAGTAATTCGATGGTCAGAAGGAAAGGAGGCCCGGCCGGCGGTGGGACGCCGGACACGGGCCGGTCAGAACTCTCACGCATGAATCCTATCCCATCGGACCGGGGTTCGCAAGCTCCACGGGTGGATTCGCGCGCCAGCCCCGCTCCCGTTGCCAACGGTCTGGGGGCGATCCCCGACAACCCATTGCTACTCCGAGCCCGCCGGGCAGCGGAGATTCTCGCCATCAGCCCACGCAAGCTTTGGGAGCTGACTAACCGCGGGGAGATCCCGTGCGTGCGCATCGGACGAGCCGTGCGCTACGACCCCAACGACTTGGCATTTTGGATCGAGAAGTCGAAGAAGCAGCAGTCCGCGCGATGAGCGGGCGCCTCGAAGCCTACTCCCGGGCCTCAGCAACGGCAGCCCAGCAGTAGGCCAAGCCGCAAGACTGGAAAGAGATCGGAGATGACGCCCATTGAGTTGGTGCTATCGAAGCTTCCCGGTGCAAAGCGGAGCGGGCGCGGCTGGATCGCTCCATGCCCCGCGCATGACGATCAGCACCCGAGTCTGAGCATCTCACAAGGCGAGGACGGACGCGTCCT
>JAUWNF010000129.1 GCA_030612785.1 Phycisphaerales bacterium | reverse complement strand
GATTCTGCGGATGACTCGAATCCAGGGCCCGTTGGAGGATGCGCTAGGCCCGTTTCTACAATCCTCCCCCGACTAATCGGCGCCGCACGAATGCAAGGAGACGCGGCGTTTCCCGCCATGGTGGCGAGAGACGCCGCGCCCATTTGCCAGACAACCGAATTGCCCGCCTGACGGGATGGTTATGAACCTTGCGGGCCCGGATCGTCCGGGCCGCACGTAACCGCCCTAGAAGTCGCAATCGGGATCGTCAAAGCAGTCCGGATTGCAATACCCGTCGAAGGCGCACTCATCGACGAACTCATCACAATCGGGATCCTCGACGCAGTCCGGATTACAGTATCCGTCGTAGGCGCACTCATCGATGAACTCATCGCAATCGGGATCCTCGACGCAGTCCGGATTGCAGTATCCGTCGTAGGCGCACTCATCACCGACCTCATCACAATCGGGATCGTACTCACAATCGGGTTCACAGAACCCATCCAGCTCGCAGAAGTCGTAGACGTAGTCATCGTCCCAATCGTCGAAGTCCTCGAAATCTCCCAGTGAGATGAAGAACCATACTCCGTTGGCTCCGTCGTTGCACTGCCAGGTGCCTTCCCCGACATCGTCCAATCCGGGCAAGTCGGCCTGGTAAGTGCAGACCATCCCTTCTTTGAAGGCGCCCAGATCGAAGCCCATGGAGATTGCTCCGCCGGAGACGTCACCACTGACGCTGGGGAAGTACAGGCCCATGTCCGGCTCGGTGATGCCCCCGAAGATTGTTCCCGACTCAACGGCGAAATCGACGAACCAGCCGTCGCTGTCCAGGCCCGAGTAGTATCCGAAGAGGGTGTCACCCTCGTCCACCTGGTCGGTATCCACAAACACAGAGTAGATCTCGTCGGAGGTGACGTAGGCGATTTCGTCGTTGTTTTCCGTGCCCACCACCAGCGCCGGAATCAGGCTGTAGGAACCGGCCGGCAGGTCCAGGGCGCTCTCCGGCAGGAACAGGGACATACCGCTGTAGCTGAGGGACTCCGACAGATACAGGCTGCCCCAGCTACCCACCAGGCCAAAAAACTCGTCCATACCGTCGCGGTCGGTCAGGATGTCTCCGGTATCCGCGTCGAGCATAATCAACGCGCAGAAGGCCTCTTGGTTTTGGAGGCCGGCTGCAAACTCGACATCGAACTCCACCGAAACCCCAGCGGCCAACTGGGCGCGAGGGGTGACCTTACCCATCTCCCCCAGGCCGAATTCCGCCCGTGTGATGGTGATTTCACCGGAGACGGTGGTGTCCTCTTCCGAATCGGGCTCCACCGGTGGAGCGACCGGCTCGTCGGTGACCACGTCCTCCGCCACCCACAACTCGAGGAAGTTGTTCGCTTGGGCGCTCGGCAATACGTCATAAGCAATCTGCCAGAAGCCCGCGTTGCCCCACCCGGTGCCCCAGGAGTTCATCACGATCAGGGCCTGCTGGGCGTCGTCATAGCCGACGATCAGAAACGCGTGCCCGCCTCCGGAAGTGGTGTCGGCGTTATACTGATCCGTGGTCCAGAACGGCCCGGCGGCTTGCTCAAAGTTGCTGCCCACGAGAATACCGATGATCACCGGGTTGCCCTGACTGAGTTGCTGCTTGACACCTTGGAGGGAATCCAAACGCGAGTAATCGCGGATGAGATAGCGTTTGGCCTCGGTCAAGGCCGCCTCCGGAGGAGCCGTCGCACAAACCTGATCGTTGTATGGCATCGTCGCCAGGGTGCAAACTCCGCGGGTCTTGAGCATGTCCATCACCACCTTAATGGTGACCACGCCCGCATTGATACACTGCTGTGGGTCGCCGGCGCTGGCATTCGTGAAATAGTACAGAAACGCCGGGCTGAACGCCTGGGTGTTCCCCGTGGGGGTGTAGTTGCCCTCCACGGCTTCCTGATAAGACTTCAGCCCATACCCACATGCCCAGGCACTGCACGATCCTTGACCGCCCTGGGCCCCGGGCGTGGGCAGGCGTCCTGAGTCGCGCAGATCCACACGGTCCGGTAGAGCGCCCGCGCCGAAAGTGAGGCGTGGTTCAGCCAAAGCGATGGCGTTGTATTCCGCCGCCGGGGTCGGCGCCAGGCCCTTGCTAAAGACCGGCGTATCTTCTGGGTCGTCGGGGGGAGGGGCCACTCCACCACCGCTCGAGGCGGCGCCGCAACCGATCAGCCCGACGACACACAGTAATACGCCTCCCAACATCCCCGCCCAGCATG
Source organism: Phycisphaerales bacterium (assembly GCA_030612785.1). GTDB lineage: Bacteria > Planctomycetota > Phycisphaerae > UBA1845 > UBA1845 > JAAEQG01. The sequence continues at coordinate 6,091 of JAUWNF010000129.1, read as the reverse complement.
GCGCACAGCATTTTCTACGCATCGGTACGATCCTCCCTTTCTGATTTGACTATAGTGTATGAGCCCCTCATCAGGCGGACCTACACCGGACCGCCAATGCCTTGAGATCGTCGCGAACCACGGCCGATACACATCTGACGGCAACTTTCGACAGAAACTTAACCCAGGACCGGGACAGTCGCAAGTGTATTCCTTGAACCAGCCGCGTCAGGACCTGCCGGGTTTGCTGGAGAACTGGCAATACCCCCTCCTGCTCCGACCGAGAAACAACCACGGGTTTACTGAGACTTTACCCGCAAAGAGGCTCGCAACCCAATGCCTCTTCTGCTACAATAGCGCCGTCGGGGAACATGCCAAGTGTATACGGCAGCCGTTGCTGTCATCAGGTTGTTGTTTACCGTTCGATCCCCCTTCGGACGGTTTCCCCAAGGCCCGGTCCACCCCGCCGGGCCTCTTTGATGCGCAAGGGCCAAGCTTCGTCCCCCACCCCGATCGCCGGCCCCGGGGGCCGGCGCAACGGGATGGGGCACCCGCCTGTTGCCTCTTGCTTGTTGCCTTTGGTGGCGGCCCAAGGCCGCGCTGTGCTCTCAGCGATCTCTGTGGTGAGAAATCCGGGCTATCGCTTCACCGACGAGTCCACCATTTGCCGTATGGCGCGGATATGCTCCGGCGTGGTTCCGCAACAACCGCCGATTATTGACACGCCGATGTCCAGGAGTTCGCGGGCCTTGTCGGCCATGAATTCCGGCGTCTCGGGGTATACCGATACGCCGTCCCGGGTCTCCGGAAGGCCGGCGTTGGATTGAATGATAAGCGGCAGGTCGCTGCTCTTACGGAAAGCCCGAGCGATCTGGATCATGTGCTCAATACCGTTTCCGCAGTTCGAGCCCACCACGTCGGCGCCGGCTTCTTGAAGCCCCGCAGCCGCCTGTTCTATGGTTACGCCCATGATCGTGTAAAAGCCCTTCGGCGTGGGGTCGAAGGTCATCGTAGCGGTCACCGGGACAGCCGGCGAGACCGCCTTGGCCGCTCTGACCGCCAGGCTCGCCTCGGTCAGATCGGTCATAGTCTCGATACAGAAACAATCGACCCCCGCGTCGACGAGGCATTCCATCTGTTTGACGTAGCTGTCGTACACGTCTTCGGGCTCGGCATCCCCGTAGGGTTTCAGCAGTCTGCCACTCGGCCCGCAACATGCGGCTACGTTGGCGCGGGCGCCGGCGACCTGGCGAACCGCGCCCACGGCGGCGCGGTTGATCTCCTCCATCCGGGCGGCGAGGTGGTACTGGGCGAGTTTTATGGGCGACGCGCCGAAGGTGTTGGTCTCGAGCAAGTCCGCGCCGGCTGCTAGGTAAAGTCCGGCGATTTCCTCCAGAACCTCTGGGCGCGTGAGGTTGAGCGCCTCGGGGCATTCTCCGGGCGAGAGGCCACGCTCCAGCAGCATGGTTCCCATAGCGCCGTCGGCGATCAGGGTTTCCCCCTCAGCAATCCGTTCGAGGAGCGGTTTCATTATCAGTTCTCGCTTATGAGGGCCTTCACACGTTCCACCGCGTTGGCGGCGTCGAAGCCGTACGCGTCGGCCCCGATCTCGCGTGCGAACTCCGCGGATACCGGTGCGCCCCCGACGATAATCTTAACCTTGCCGGCCAGTCCTTGCTCCTTGACGAGCGCCACCACCTGGCTCATCGCGGGCATGGTGGTGGTGAGCAGCGCGGACATGCCGATGACCGGAGCGCCGTGCTCCGTGGCGGCCTCCACGAACCGCCCGGGCGCGACGTCGTTGCCCAGGTCGATGACCTCAAGCCCCACGCCCCGGAGCATGATGCCGACCAGGTTCTTGCCGATGTCGTGCAGATCGCCTTGCACCGTGCCGAGGATCACCTTGCCGAGGGAGGGAATGCCTTCCGCGATCAGCCGTGGTTTCAGTATCTCCATGCCGGCATACATGGCCTTGGCCGCCATGAGCACATCGGGCAGGAAGATATCGTGGGCCTTAAACTTCTCGCCTATTGTGGTCATCCCGCCGATGAGGCCCGTGTCCAGGATGTGCTTGGGCTCCAGACCCTGCTCGAGCGCCTCCCGGGTGAGTTCCGCGACGTGCTCGTCATCGCCGGTCTGTAGGTGCTCCGCAATCTGCGCTAGTATACTCATGCTGACTCTCCTTGCTCGTCACTGAGTTCGTCCCCCACCCCATGCCATTTTAGACTTTTCCGTACCTTTTCTCTGCGCCCTCTGCGTCTCTGCGTTCAAACATTTCTAGTGGTAGGAATGACCTTTACTCTCCTAGCAGGGCGCGTATTCTCTCGCGGCATTCCCGTGCTGCGCACCGGCTACAGAACGGATACGTACTGGGGAAGTCGTGGATTTCCTTCCGCCCCGCAATGATTACTCCCGAGACGGACTTCAGCGGCTCCATCAGATAGCTGTCGCGCAATGCGATACCGATCCGCCCCGGTTGAAGAAACTCGAAGAGCTTCTTCTGCCCGCTGACGTGCCATCCGCAGTAGCCCGGACTGTAGCGCAATACCCCGGCGCCGGCTGCGGCCTGTCCTCCCCGCAAGTGTTTCTCGCGGAACCTGCGTTCGGCGACCTCGGCCAACTTGTCGGTCGCCGCCGAGGCGGCGGAGTCCAACATGGCGCCCACCGCGAAATCCTTCGACTCGAAGCACTCCTTGATCCCTCCGCCGATCGCCTCCCCCAGGGTCACGGCGAAGAGTGCCAGACGATCGGCCTGGGCAAAGATGTCCCCCACGGGGCTGCGCGGTTCGTTTCGTCCCTCGCCGTGATAGACCACCTCGAAATCGGCCTGGGAGATCTCCCGGAGGACGCCCGCCGGCGCGGCGAGGCGCGCGAGCAGCTCGAGCGCCGTGGTGCAAAGCGCCGCAAATGATTCCGGGATAGCTTTGCCCGCCGGAATACTCTGGTTCTCAAAGACGGTGCCCCGGTCCGGCACCACTTCATCGGCTGCAAATGTCAGGATATCGGTCATCGGTTGGCGTGCGGAAGGCCATCCATTCCCCAGCGGTCGGCTTCCTTCTCCATCAGCGTGGTCAGCTCCCTTTTGACGTCGTCGGGCAACGACGAGGGCTCATAGGCGGCCACGAGTCTTTCCACCTCCCGGTGGGCTCGGGTGCGCAGGCTCAGAGCGCCTTCCTCTTGCCACCGAGATCGGTTGGCCCGATCGATGGCCGGCCCCGGGAAGTAGTGTTCCTCTTTGAGATACCGGCGCGTGTGCTTCGAGATTAGCAGGTGTTGATCCTGAAGCAGTTCCTCGAACCTCGGCAGAGCGGGGAAGTCCTCCTTCGGCTCGATGCCCCTGACCAAACGCAACGTCATCGCGCATATCTCATTATCCAGCACCAGCTTTTCGAGGCTGATGCAGCTCTCGAAGTCGAGCATTCCCGGTCCGGAGATGTTGTTGATCCCGGCCAAGGCCGCGAGCGTCGCGCCCATGGAGGATTCAAGCCCGGCCTGGGCGTCGAGCTGCTTGGCATCGCTGAGGCTGATGTACGCTTGGGTCGGCAGGCCCAGACGCTTGCCGATCTCGTTGTAGGCGCAATCCACCATCATGGTTTCCACGGCACCCATGGGGGTGGTCTCGTAACGCACGTCAAAGATGGCCGGCGAGCCGCCGTAGAGCACCGGCGTACCCGGGTTGGTCAATTGGCTGATGACCACGCCGCTGAGGGTCTCGGCCGTATGTTGCACCAGCGTTCCGACCAGCGTGACCGGGGCTACGAATCCCGCCAGCGGCATCGAGATGTACTCTACGGGGATGAAATGCCGGGCGCAATCCACGACGTTCTGCGAAGTGACGTCGCTCCATTTCAAAGGTGCCGTGGGGCAGCAGGAGAAGATGGTGAGCGGTTTGGCCTTCAGTTCCTCTTTGGTCCCGCGCACCGCAAGCTGGAGGTCCCTCATGATGTTGAAGGCGTCGATGGTGAAGGTGCCGGTGACCACCGGCTTGGTGCCGAACATGAGGCTAAGGTACAACCGGTAGCTGTCGGAGATGTTCTGGTGCACGTCGCCCGGAATAAGCGCGGTGCTCTGGGAAGCGATGTTGTCGAGTCGGCCGACGAGCTTCGCGTACTTAACGTAGTCGGCGGTGGTCGGCGTGCGGATCTTGTTGGTGTCGTTGTCGAGGACGTTGATGGCTGCCGAGCCCGGCGTGAAATACACGTTGTACCCCGACAGGTTGTGCGTCTGGCGGCCAAGCACGTCGTAGAGCTTGAACGATTCCGGGGCGGTTTTCAGGGCCTGGTCGATGATTGCGTCGGTAAGGCAAACGCGGTTCTTGCCGGTATCCACCTTGGCACCGTGATCCGCGAGCGTGGAGACGATGCCCGCGTTGTGGATTTCCATGCCCAGCTTGCAGAGGATGCTCCGGGCTTCGGCGATGATGTTCTCAGCGAGTTCATCGCCTAGGAACTTGACGACTGGTCTCATGGCAGCACTCCTCGGAATCAAAGCACGATGCTCGGAAAACCTGGCAACGGGCCGAATTAAGACGATCGTACCACAAGCCCCTCGGGCTCTCTACGGAGCGCCCGGGCAACCATTGCCCATGCGCACGCCGCACCGGGCGGTGCCCTCTTCCTGCCTGCTGCCAGGGTGTCATAATGTCAGCCGAGTCGGCCCGAGCGACGCTGGGCTGCCAAGGTGACAGGTTCGGGTGCCACTCCCGACGAACCGGCAATGTGCATAACTAACGGCTGGGAAAGACATTACGATCATGCCCGGCATCGCGGTGAAATGGCACATGGGTTGCTCTGGGAGCGGAAGGTACCGGTGTGGACGCGTTGGAGCCAGGGTACCGGCAGTATTGACGGTGAGCATCTAAAGGAGAAAACAGCATGGCGGTCAAGCAATTGGCCTATGAGCAGGACGCCCGGCGGGCGCTGGCCACCGGCGTGGAGAAACTGGCCAACGCGGTCAAGGTCACCCTCGGGCCCCGCGGACGCAACGCGGTACTCGACAAGGGCTGGGGCGGGCCCAACGTGACCAAGGACGGCGTTACCGTGGCCGAAGAAATCGAACTGATCGACAAGTACGAAAACATGGGCGCCCAACTCGTGAAGGAGGCCGCCACCAAGACCAGCGAAGCCGCGGGCGACGGCACCACCACCGCCACGGTGCTGGCCGAAGCCATCTTCAAAAACGGCCTGAAGAACGTCGTCGCCGGTGCCGACGCCAACGCACTGAACCGTGGTATCGTGCTGGCCGTCAAGCAGGTCGTGGCGGAGCTGAATAAGCTTTCGCGTCCGGTCAAGGCCGACAGCCGCGAAGACATCATCAACGTCGCCGCCATTTCCGCCAACAACGACGTCGCGGTCGGCAAGATATTGGCCGACTGCTTCCAGAAGGTGGGCAAGGACGGCGTCATCACCGTCGAAGAGGGCAAGACCGCGGAGACCACCATCGAGGTGGTCGAGGGCATGCAGTTCGATCGCGGTTTTCTGTCGCCCCATTTCGTCACCAACCAGGACCACATGGAGGTCGTTCTGGACAAGCCCTTCATCCTGGTTCACGAAGAGAAAATCAGCAGTGTGGTCAAGCTGGTCCCCCTGCTGGAGAAGGTATCCAAGGCCAAACGCCCGCTGCTGATCATCGCCGAGGACGTCGAGGGCGAGGCGCTGGCTACTCTGGTGGTCAACAAGCTTCGCGGCATCGTCAGCGTGTGTGCGGTCAAGGCGCCGGGTTACGGCGACCGCCGCAAGGCCATGCTGGGCGACATCGCCGCGCTCGCCGGGGCCAAACCGATTATGAAGGATCTCGGGATCGACCTTGAGAGTGTCTCCATGGCCGACCTCGGCCAGGCCAAGCGCATCCGCGTGGACGCCGACAACACCACCATCATCGAGGGCGCGGGCGAGACCAAGGAGATTCAAGGACGCATCAGCCAGATCCGCTCCGAGATCGAGACCACGACCTCGGACTACGATTGCGAGAAGTTGCAGGAGCGCCTAGCCAAGCTGTCCGGGGGCGCAGCCCAGGTCAACGCCGGGGCCGCTACGGAAACCGAGCTGAAAGAGAAGAAGGCCCGCATCGAGGACGCGTTGCACGCGACCCGGGCGGCCATCGAAGAGGGCAT
>JAUWNF010000663.1 GCA_030612785.1 Phycisphaerales bacterium | reverse complement strand
CTCGCGTTCATCAAGAAACCTGCCGTGATGACCAGGGTCGTTCGGGGCTATTTCCGCACGGCGGTGCTGCGACGCGACACGCTGCGCTCCATCGAATTGGCCATCACCTACGCTTGCCAAGCGAAATGCCACAAGTGTTATGCCGCGAAACTCAACGACGGGAAGCGGCGGTATCTGACCGTCGAGCAGATCCTGACCGCCTGCAAACATCTGCGCGGCGCGGGGATCCGCATATATACGCTGAACATGATCGGGTTGCCCGGTGAGACGGAGAGGGACATTTTCAAGACCATCGAGCTTAACCGGCGCGCCGGAAGCGATTACGCCGACGCGTCCATCTTGCAACCCTACCCCGGAACGCGACTGACCGAGTACTGCAAGCAGACGGGGTATCTGGATGGCGAATGCGATCGCTTTGAGAGCCAATACACCGAGACGGCCCTGAAGTTCGACTCCGGTTTCAAGAACAAGCTCTTTGTTCTCCACAAGCTATTCGCCGTCCTGGTGGATCATTCCCGATTGAAGATGCTGCTTAGAACACTGTACCGCGCACGGTTCTTGAACGGGCTGTTGAACCTGGCCTACCGGTACTACTACGGCCGCCACGTGCACCGCCGGATCTTTGCGGGTCAGATCCCGCTCGCTTTGCGCCTGCGCGGCGCCTGTGGCTTCTTCCTGTCGAAGAGCCGTGTGTAGCCACGCCCGGCAGTTGGACCGGGCTGGAGAATGACTCATTATGAACGTCGTGGGAGAAGACGTGCCCGGGCCCCGCACGAGTTGGTTTGGACCGATGTCGCTGATTGCCTGTCCGGTCCTGTTGATCGCCTATCTTGCGTTCTATCACGGCCTCCATCCGCTGGTAGGAGCCAAAGCGGCGGGCGCCCTGTATTTCCTCTGCTTCGTCCCGGGCTACGTACTCCAGCGCGGGCTGTTCCGCCTGAAAGGCCTTTCTCCGTTCGAGACCATGGTTTCATCGCTACTGCTGGGGCTGTTGCTGACGCCTCTGGTGTGGACTGTCCTATGCTGCCTCGGCCTCTCCGCGATATTCTTCCCTCTGGTAATCGTACTGGGTCTCGCCGTCCCGGTGTTTCGCCGATGGCACCACCGGATTCTCCGGCAGCCCGGAGGTCTGGCACAGGTGGTCGCGCCCGCTGACGCTCCGATCCTGTGGCTGGCACTGGCGATCGGGATGCTGTGGAGCTACTCGATTTCCGTCGTCGAGATTCGCGACGGGCAGGCCTACATCATACCTTACTGCGATCACACGTGGCACGCCGCGATGGCAGGCGAGTACGCCCGAGGCGTGCCGGCAAAGGCGGTCCCGTGTATTGTCGGCGCGAAGAAGTGGGCCTATCACTACATGCCCCACGTTTGGTGCGACATGATGCGCCGGGCGACGGGTGCCGACCTGCAAAGTGCGTTCTTCCACATTGCGCTCACCTTCCGCTACCCGTTCGTTTGCCTCGCGTGTTATCTGGCCTTGGTGCGTCGTTTCGGCCGGGGAGCGGCGTTGACGGGGGTGGTTTGTACATTCGCGGTCGTCGGCTACGTGGGCCACCAAGGAGGGGTTCTACTCCCTAACGGCCTGCCGCGGTACTTGTACGAAAACTACCCGTGTGCATTCGGATTGGTGGGCGTCTTCCTCATATTGTATTACGTCTCGGTCATGAAGTCCGATGGCCCACGTGTGCCTTTATTGCTGGCCTCAGTGTTGTCGGCCGTCCTGCTCTGGTACAAAGCCAATTTCGCCTTGGCGGTCGCGCCCGCGGTCGCCGTGCTCTCCCTCGTGGTTCTAGGCAAGCAACGAGACTACCGATGGCTGCTTCTGTGTTGGGGGGTGCAGGGTTTGGCAACCGGTCTCCGATGCTGGGAGTTGGCCACCTCGGATGTCCGGGTGCCCCTGATCGCGCAGCCGTTGGGATTCCTGACATGGTGGTGGGATTCGCTGGCGGCACCGGAAGGATGGCCGGCCGCCGCCCTGACCGCGGTTCGCCAGACTGTCGATAGCTTACCGGTACTGGTTCGGTGGCCTGCCGTGTTGGCGGTGTGCTTCATCCACATGTTCCACATTAGCTTAGTGACGCTTCC
>JAUWNF010000020.1 GCA_030612785.1 Phycisphaerales bacterium | reverse complement strand
CAAGCATGGCCGCCACAACTGGGGTCGGTTACACTTCAGCACGTGGACGTGTGCGGAGTTGATCCCGGATTGAACGTCACCGGCTACGCGTTTCTGCGCGTTCGGCGGAATGGCGTGCGGGTGCTCGATGCCGGGGTGTGTCGCACGTCGGCCAAGGAATCGTTAGAGGAGCGGCTGGCGGCCATCGAGGGCGACCTCGACGAACTGCTCGCCCAGCACGCACCGGCCGTCGTCGCCGTCGAGAAGCTCTACGCCCACTACAAGCATCCGCGGACTGCGGTTATCATGGGGCACGTGCGCGGCGTCATTCTGGCGGCGGCCGCCCGACACGGGGTCCAAGTCCGTGGCTACGGGGCGACGCGGATCAAGCGATTCCTCACGGGCAACGGCCGGGCGAGTAAACGGCAAGTCCAACAGGCGGTCATGCGCGAGCTGAACCTGGGCGAATTGCCCGAGCCGACTGACGTAGCCGACGCGCTGGCGGTGGCGCTGTGTTGCATTGGCGATACCGTCAAAATCGACGCCGGAAACGAGCCGCGGACTTCAGTCCGCGCGAAGTTGTGAGAACAATACGCGTGGCGGGTGAGTCATGATTGTACGAATCACCGGAACCATCGTTGAGGTGTACGAGGACCATGTGGTCCTCGAGCGCGCGGGTCTCGCCCGCGAGGTGCTCGTGCCGCAGTACGCCGTCGGTGAGTTGGCGGCTTGCCGTGGACGGGAGATGACTCTGCACACCTTGGAGTACCTCGAAGGCAACCAGGCCTCGGGTAACCTCGTGCCGCGCCTGATCGGCTTCTGTTACCCCGACGACAAGCGTTTTTTCACCCGGTTCATCTCGGTGAAGGGCATCGGCCTGCGCAAGGCGCTCAAGGCCCTGGCGGAGCCGGTGGCCAAGGTGGCCACGTGGATCAAAGCCGGCGATACCAAGGCGCTGACCCGCTTGCCCGGCATCGGCGGACGAGCGGCCCAACTCATCGTCGCCGAATTGCGCGGCAAGATCGACGAGTTCGCCTTCGGCGGCGAAGCGGCGCCGGCCGACGAACTGGCCGGCCTCACCCAGGACCAGCAAGATGCCCTCGAAGTGCTGGTCGCCTGGGGTGATTCGCGGTCCGAGGCCGAACGCTGGATTCAACGCGCCGCCCAGCTCCATCCCGACCTCACCGGCCCCGACGAATGGGTCCGCATCGCCTACCGAATAAAGACCGGGGCGGAAACGTAGACGGGAACTGAAACGGAAACCGGAGCGAGGACGTGGATTGGGTGGAGATTGTGGTTCTCCTGCTTGGTTTCTCGAGAGCCATGCTTTTCTTGGTCGGCTTTAGCCGACCGGCTTTAGCCACCGACTTCAGTCGGTGGTCAGCAATGGCTAATCTGTTACTCACCCTGTATTCTATCCCGTGAGCCGGCTTCAGCCGGCTTTCAACCCCAGAGGCGTTCGATGAGCAGTCACGTCTACCACGAGGTTTTCCTCCACCTGACTTGGCATACCAAGGGCGATCATCCCGCGCTCAACGGAAGTCTCGAAGAGTTGACGTATAACGCGCTCCGCGACAAATGCGGCCGCACGAAGGGCACGTATCTCCACGCTCTCGGTGGAACTGACACGCATGTGCACTTGGCCGTCAGTATCGAGCCGTTCGTCACTATCAGCGAATTAGTTCAGGAACTGAAGGGCGCGTCCGCTCACGAAGTAAACCGGCGCGTAGGGCACAAAGCCTTGGAGTGGCAGCGCGGATACGGCGTGGTGAGCTTCGGACGAAGGCATCTTGACTGGGTCTTGGGCTACATTGCCCGACAGCGGGAGCATCATGCCGAGGGCAGGATGGAAGCTCGCTTGGAGACCTCCGATGTGGTTCATTCGATCGAGAAGCCCGGCTAAAGCCGGCTCCAGGGTCAAACCGACCACCACCACCAACTAAAGTTGGTGGCTAAAACCGGTCGGCTGAAGCCGACCAAGCCAACAACACTAACCGGAGCGAGGACACCGATCGAACCTATCGAATTGACCAAGCCGACCATCCGGGAACACCACGCGGCTGAGTTGTGGGGTTTGCTATCGGATGCCCTCCGCCAGTCCCTCTACGAACGCCGCGATCGTGTCCACGACGACCTGGCGCGGTTTACCCGCGTCGAGGGCTTCCGTGATCCGGCGGACGATGGCGCTGCCCACAATAGCGCCGTCGGCTACCTCGCAAACCTGTCGAACGTGCGCGGCATTGCTGATGCCGAAGCCCACGCACACGGGCTTTCTGCTGACGGCGCGCAAACGCTGGACGCGCGCACGCAGATCGTCGGGCAGCTTGTCTCTCTCGCCGGTAATACCGCGCGCGGCGACTTGATAAACGAACCCGGTGGAGCGCCGCGCGATCTCTTCGGCACGCCGCGGCGGCGTGCTGGGGGCCACCAGCATCACGTGGCGGAGCCCCTGGGCCGCGACCGCATCGGTCACGTCACCGGCCTCCTCAAAAGGAATGTCCGGCACAATCAAGCCGTCGAAGCCGGATTCACCGGCCCGCCGGGTGAACACCTCGGTCCCCATACGCTGCACGATGGAAAACGAAACCATCGCGAGCAAGGCGACATCAACCTGCGGCCGAACCGAGCCCGCCATGTCGAACAGTTCGCGGACCTTCAAACCGCCCTCCAGCGCGCGGTGAAACGAATCCTGAATCACCGGTCCGTCGGCGATGGAGTCGGAATAGGGAAACCCAATCTCGATAGCGGTGATCCCGACGGCGTCGAAGCGTTTGATCCACTCGGCGGTGGCCTCGAGGTCGGGGTAGCCGCCGGTCAAGTAGGGCAGCAGGGCGCCGTTTCCGGCACTGGCCGCCGCAGCCAGCCGTTCGTCGATCCGATTGTCCGATTTCCCGCGGTTTTGCATGGGCGCTGACTATACTCCGAGTCAAGAGAAAAATCCTCTTTTTCCTGCGCTGGCAAAAAGCGAGATGCCGCGTACGCACGCGCGCAAGCACGAACGACCGTAAAGTCCTTTTGCAAAAGTACTAACACTTCGTCCTCGGTTTTCGCGCCCGTGGCATGTATGTTGTGGCCCAGCAACGCAACCTCCCGGCACGCGTTTCGCGCAGCGAATCGAGCCTTCTCTTCGCCAGGGACAATGATTTTTAATTACGCTTTGGATGTAGAGGTGGTCGATGATAAAATACGACTGGTAGCTCAATGAAGATTCTGCCATGTTCGTCAGGGAGACGCATTGGCCGAACCGTAGAGCGAACCTTGGGAGATTGTGGACTCAGCGCCAAACGACGTACCGGTCCTTTGAGACTGGCGGTCCGGGCGGCTGGCAGTCACCCACCTTTGTCATAGGTTCGCCCAATTCTCTCCCAACGGCATTGCGGTGGTTTCTTCGCTACATTGGGCCGCCGGAAGCGGGCTCACCGTGATCACGGGAAAAGAGCCCGCCTTTTTTTTGCCCACAAGGACACCGCCTGCGGGTCACTCTCGAAGACGCCGGAGCAACGAAGAGCCAAGGGACTGGGGCGGAGGAACCGCGACCACCACAGGCTGTCGATTTAATCTGTAGCGTCGCCCCTTGTGGGCGGCGCAACCTCGTTTCTCGTCACCCACAAGGGGTGACGCTACATTGGGAATCGCCACGGACGATTAAATCGTCAGCCTCACCAGGGAGCGGTTGTTCCAAGGGACGCGGGAGATTACACTTACGCGTGTGGTACCCGGATTGCTGATTGCCGTTCGGGCTGAATGGTCAAGCGAACCTGGAGTGAATGTGAAAGGTGTGAACATGGTTATGAACCGGATGAGATGGATCCAGATGGTGGCGGTAATGATCGCTGCGTTGCTGTGCGCGAGCACCTCCGCGCCGGCGGAGGACCAGAGCGACACCAACGCGGAGTTGTTGGAGACCATTAAGGCGCTGCAGGGCGAAGTGGCTGCGATCCAAGCGGAGCTCAAGGCAATGCGCACCGAACTGGGGAACGTGCGCAAAGAACTCGCGGCGGTTAAGAAGGCCGGCAAACCCCCCAAGAAGCAGCCGAAGGTAGCGGACACGACGGTCTATGACATTCCGATCGGCTCCTCGCCGGTGCTAGGGCCCAAGGACGCGCCGGTAACAATCACCGAGTTTGCCTGCCTGGAATGCCCGTTCTGTATCCGCGAGGCGCCACAGCTCGAGAAGGTGCTGGCGGAGTACCCCAACGACGTGAAGCTGGTGTACAAGCATTTCCCGCTGCGATTCCACAAGAACGCCAAGCCGGTACACGCCACCCTCGTGCTGGCCGCCCAAAAGAGCAACGAGACCTTCTGGCAGTTGCACGACCTGATCGTTGATGACGGCCTCCAGGCACGCAAGGAGAAGAAACGCAACCCGGCGCTTCAGGTGCCGAACCTCCGAACACATGCGGAAGCGGCGGGCCTGAACCTCGAGGAGTTCGACGCCCTGATGGACGATCCGGAGAAGATGGACGCCCTGCTGGCCGAGGACCTGGCCCTGGCGAAAAAGTGCAAGGTCAACGGCACCCCCACGATTATGATCAACGGTCTCAAGTTGAGCGGACGCCGTTCGATGGAACTGTACAAGACGCGCATCGACGAGGTTCTCAAGGAAAAGGGTGGCAAATAGAACTCGCGTCCGGCGAGAACGTGTGTTTAGCGAGGCCCCAGGCCCTGAAGAGGCGGGCCACCACCATGAGTTCCCCTGTAGGTTTGTGGGTGCGGACCGTGCCGCTGTTGGCGCTATTTGTGTGCGCGGGATGCGGTCCCAGCGAGCCGAACGTTTTGGACCAGATGCCTACCGACATCGTGCTCATCGAGGATCATGCCTTCAAGGTCTGGATCGCGAAGCGTGCGGAGGAAGTGGAGCGCGGCTTGATGTTCGTCACCAAGGAAGAGATGGCCCCCCTGGAAGACGGCACCGAGCGCGGAATGCTCTTCGTGTTTGACTACGACCGCACGACCGGCTTCTGGATGCGCAATACTATCATCCCCCTGGACATCGCCTTCATCCGGGCGGACGGCACTATTGTAACGATCCACACCATGGCCCCCTACGACGAGCGAAGCTACCGCCCCGGCGCGCCCTATCGTTACGCGCTGGAAGTCAACGCGAACGTGTTTTCGCGGCTGGAGGTCCGCTCCGGCGATCACGTTCAAATCCCCGAGTCAGTTCTAAAGGGGTCCCAATAAACCGCCGAATCTCTGACTGGGTGCGCAGTCACGGGGTTTCGATCCAGGTGCGCCCGGGGCAACGCTTCCGGGGGCACACTCCATGGAGCCCACTCTCTCCGCCCGCACAGAGGTCCCATAATGCAAGTTCTGCTCGTCGATCCGGATGCCGGCCTTCCCCACGGTACGACGACGTGTCTGTCGAACGACGGATGGACCGTCTCCACGGCGGCGGACTATAAGGGTGCGCTCGATATCGCTCGGAAAGAGAGCCTCGAAGCCGCGATCGTCCCCCAGCCGGGAAGCGGCCTGAGCACCGGGGTGGACAACTCGGGTTTCCGCACCCTGATGCGCGCCCTCGATGCCCGGCGGATCGCTACGGTGCTCATCGGCGATGGGCGCTGGCAGCCCGGCTTGCGCGACGATACCCTGATCGACGTTGCCCCCCGCGTGGTGACCAAAGAGGAAATCCGCGGGCGACTCTCGACCATCCGGCGCTATCACGCCCTGGTTACCAGTATGGAACGGGAGGTGGAGGGCCTCCAGCGGATCAGCAAACGGATAAACCGGCACTTCGTTGAAGTGGACCAGGAGATGCGCCTCGCGGGGAGGTTACAGCGCGACTTCCTTCCCCGGGACCTCGAGCCCATCGGCCCGGTGCGCTTCGCCACGCTGTTCCGCCCGGTGACCTGGGTCTCCGGAGACATCTACGACATCTTCCGCATTGACGAAAAGCACCTGGGGTTTTACATCGCCGACGCGGTCGGACATGGAATGGCGGCGAGCCTGTTGACCATGTTCATCAAGCACGCCGTGAGGGTCAAGGAGATTACCCGGGACGGCTACCGCATCTACGATCCCGGTGAGACGCTGGCCAACCTCAACGAGGCTCTCTCCGAACAGGCGCTGCCCAACTGCCAGTTCGTCACGGCGTGCTATTGCCTGCTCAACGTCGAAACGCTGGAGCTAAAGTTCGCACGCGGTGGTCACCCCTACCCGCTGCTGATCACCCCTGAAGGCTGCATCACGGAATTGAAGTCCCAGGGAGGATTGATGGGGGTCTTCAAAGGGGCGGTGTTTCCTTCTACCACCGTGCAGTTACACCCCGGTGAGAAGGTAATTCTTTACACCGACGGCGTGGAGGTATCGTTCGCCCCCCGCGAGGACGAGGCCCACAGTTGGGAGCACTACCACCGCGTATTCGCGAGCCTGGCCCACGAACCCATCCAGCAGATCGTGCGGCAACTGGAAGTCCAACTGAACTCCGAGACCGGGTCGCTCAACCCCACGGACGACGTGACCATCGTCGGCATGGAGATCGAGTCCGGATAATCTGGGAGTTTGACGGACGCCCCGCCTACGTTGTACGATCGGAGTGGGTGCGGTGCAGATTGAAAACCGACTCTGCGAGGAGCAGGAACATGAATGGCTTGGCCAAAATCGTTGTGGGCTGCGTTGGGTTGGTGGGCGCGCTGGCTTCAGCCGGCCTCGCCGAGGACAAGGTCGATAATCCGCTGTACCAGAACTGGGCGCAGTTCAAACCGGGCAGCTACGCGAAACTGAAGCAAGTAACCGAAGCGGTGGGCACCAACGCCGAAACGATCTTCACTTACACACTCAGAGAGGTCACCGCCGAAAAAATCGTCGTCGAGAAGAAAACCGTCGTAATTCTGGATGGGCAAAAAAAAGAACGCCCCACTCCCCGGCTGAACTACGCCGCCAAGCTCACCAAGGAGGAGGCAGAAAAACAAAAGCCACGAGGCATGTTCGCCGAGGGCCAGGAAGATATCGAAATCGCCGGCCGGAAGATCAAGACCAAGTGGGTCGAAGCGGAAGTCAAAAAGGACGACCGCGTGAGCAGGACCAAGCTCTGGACCAGCGAGGGTGTCCCCGGTCGGACGGTCAAGATAACCAGCTCACGCACGCATCCGCTGAAAATGAGTTCCACACGTGAGCTAGTGGAGTTCAAGGCCGACAGGAAGTGACGGGCGGCTCGTTGGAAGCGCATCCCACCGAAGGTCGCAAACGGGTTTCGAGCCTGCGAAAAAGGTTGACTCCGCCCGGTCCTATCCGCTAGAATAGACTTGTGGGTTGGGGCAACGCTTGGCGACCCTCAAAAACGGGGGCGAGGTAAGCCGGCGTTGCACTCTCCTGCCGCGGGGCGACTTGGTTGCGCCGCGTTGTTCCGTCGGCGACGGCCGGCGGAGAGGGCAGGCCCGGCGATCTCTACCAGAGGTCGATCGGGGAGGTTGGCCCTTTGAAAAGGAGGTGATCTATGGATAGTGGCATATGTACGAGGTGGCTGTTGTAGTACAGCTAACGTGGCTGCACTGACAGCAGCCGTCTACGACTTTGGGCCCGCCGGCGACACTGGGTGTTCCGGCGGGCCGCTTTTTGGTGATGCGGGACGCCTACCCCTCAACCCACAGATTCTGCTGAAGAGCCGTTTTTCTTTCCCCGCAGTCATTTACGATCAAAGACAAGGTTCATCGGTTCACGGCGTTGCATGCCACCCACCGGGATCGGCCGGCGGGGACCTGTGCTTGACGCGAAGTGTCAAGTGCGCCGGCCGCTACTTCGAGGTCGGTTCAATCTCCAGGACCTCGATACTCAGGCGCGAGATCACCGGGAGGATCGCGAACGCCAACTCGCCCAGGCCGGAATCACGGAGCGAATCGACGGCTAAAGCGATGTGCGTGGGATTGCAGGCCGATTCGTTCTGGCCGGCGTCGAAGTCCACCCACTGCCCGCTGATGAAAAGCTGGGTCCACATGTGGAACCCGAAGATCTGGTGGGTCTGGCCGAATGACGGCACGTAGACCAGCCCGCACACCACCCGCGAAGGAATGCCCTTGACCCGGGCGAGCGCCGCCAGGAACACCGCGTGCTCGCTGCAATCGCCGGAGCGGTTGCGGGCCACTTCACTGGCTGAGGCGAAACCGATGTTGAGGTTCTTGTGTTCGATCTTCTCGCCGACGTAACGCCGCAGACGATCGGCGATTTCGTACGGGGCCTTGGCTTTGCCGGCGGCTTCCTCCGCCATCTTCCGCACCACCGGGTCGTCCGCATTGATGTAGATGTTCGGTTCAAGGAACTCGGCGTAGGCCTCCCGGTTGATCTTCATGACCGGCCGGGCCTTGGCCAACGCGGCGTGGTCCTGCCGCCTCACTTCGAGCACCACAGAGCGGGCGTCTGCTTTCGCGGGCGTCTGCATACCGGTCTGGGGCAGAGGGGGCATGTCGGGACCGTCGCCCACGAGACTCAACTTCATCTTGATTCGCCGGGCCGCCTGCTCGTCGATCGGCTGGTCCACCTGCACCAGCGTGTCCATGAACGCCTCGGGCGGCTCGAAGTCAGCCAGTGCTTCCGCGCGCCCGCAGGCCACCAACTCCATCTGCATGCCCATCATCTGCACGGTGACCTTGATCGGCTGATGATCCTGCGGATCGATCCATACCGTGGACTTGAGGCCCACCGGCATTCCGGGCAGGATCATCTCCTGCGTGCTGCGGATGGCCTTGCGCTTCTGCCCGGCGATTTCGGTTTCGTCCATCCCCTCGATCACCACCTTCACAGTGATCCCCTGGTTGGACACCATGATGGGAATATAGGATGAGAGTTCGTAGGCGGTGCCCGGTGCGTAACCCTTTTCTTCCTGCCGACGCACCATCGCCCAGGTCATCAGGGCCCCTGTGGGATAGTCGAAAGTCTCGGTGATGGCGTTGCCGTACTGTTCCGACCGGAGCGTGACCTTGCCGTCCCGGACGACGCCCTGCTGACGAACCTTCTGGGTGGCCATGTCCGAGTCGGAGGTGAATGCGAGCGGTTGACCGTCCAGGGTCTCTTCGGTGGTCATTAGTTGCGTGGCGGTTATAGGCCAGCTCGCGCGGGCGATCTTGAAGGTTTCGAGCATCATTGATTTGATCGTGTTGCCCTGGCGGCTCAGGACGATATGGCTGTAACCACACTTCTGGCCGTTGAGCAGGATGGCCGACCACTCGTCAAGAAAGACCCCCTGGGGAGGGTTCGTGTAATCAATCCCGCCGGCCAGGCTCAGCGGTGCAGTGGCCAGCAACGCGCAGACGATAGTGCTTCGGATCAATCGATTCGACATGCTTCGCATCCTATCCCTAAGAAACATTCTCCGGTCAAATGGCGTCGTTCCTTACAACCCCCCGATAGTCCCCTCCGAGATTACCCGCTGGCTGACTGCGGGCAGCCTCTACGCCCCGAACTTCTGGAGGCGCTCCGCGTGGGCCAAAGCCAGCGGCAACAGGTAGCGCCCCTCGATTTGACCAAGACCGCCCTGAATACAATCCGACTCCGCAAACCGGGTCACGCGGTCGGGGCGACAGGTAGAGGCGGCCAGCAGCACCGGCACGGGATGCCAACTGTGGCTCTTGAGCTTGGCCGGTGTGCTATGGTCACCGGTGACGATGAGCACGTCCGGTTTCAAATCTGCGAACCTGGGGAGGTACGCGTCAAACTCCTCGATGCGCCGGACCTTGGCGTCGAAGTCGCCGTCCTCGCCGGTGCTGTCGGTGTACTTGAAGTGCACGAAGAAGAAATCGAACCGATCCCAATGCTCGCGCAGGCATCGCACCTGCTCCTCGAGGTTGGCCACCTTTGGGAGAATCTCCATGCCCACCAGCCGGGCCAGACCGCGGTACATGGGATACACCGCGATGGCGGCGGTCTTAACACCGAATACGTCTTCCATAGTCGGAATCAGCGGGCGCTGGGCGAAGCCGCGCAGGGTGAGCATGTTGGCCGGTTGCTCGCGTTTCAGCACCTCGGCGGCCTGCGCGACGAAGTGCGCCGCCGCCTCGGCCGTCCGCTGTGATTCCGGGTTGCGTGCCACCGGCTTTAGCGGCGGCACGCCGGTGGCCTGTGGGTCAGTGTCTTCCACGTCGCCGCCGAGTCCCTCGCCGCGAAGCACGAGCACGAAGCGATGCTCCACCCCGGGTTCCAGGAGAACCTCGGCTCCGTCAAGACGAATGCTCCGCAGCTTCTCCACCAACTCGGCGCATTTATCCGAGGGGATGCGCCCGGCGCGGCGGTCGGTGATGTTCCCGGCGCTGTCCACGGTGCAGAAGTTGCCCCGGGCGGCCACGTCGTTGGGACCCAGATCGAAGTCGATCCCCAAGGCCTCGAGAACCCCGCGCCCGATCTGGTATTCGAGCGGATCGTATCCGAACAGCGACACGTGACCCGGACCACTGCCCGGCGTAATGCCGGGCAGCACCGGGGTCAACAGCCCACAAACGTTCTTGGCGGCCAGGGCGTCCAGGTTCGGCGTAGACGCGGTTTCGAGTTCGGTTCGCCCGCCGGGTTCGAGCGGGAGGCCGCCAATCCCGTCGGCCACGAGAAGCACGATCTTGGAGTCGTTACTCCGGTTCAGCACCCGGCTCAACTCGAATATGTCCATCGTTGTCCCTCTTACAGAAAAAGATCGTCAAGGCGCGGGGCTCCACCCGGACGGGTGGTCTGTTCCCGGGTCCATTCTTTGATCGGCAGATCCCGCACCAATTCGTTATCGAGTCTGAATGATATCACCAAAGAAGGCAAGCGTTGGGCGACATCCGTCGCTTGCGCTCCGGGCTCGGATCAGGGGCGCCGCGACGGGTGGAGCACTCTCAGAAGGGGCAGAGACCGTACGCGGTGAATCCGATCACCGCTGCCGCCAGCGGGGTGACGATCCAACCCACACCGATGTTGCGCAGCACGTTGGCGTGGAGATCACCGCCGCGCATGATGGCAACCCCGAGCACGCCGCCCACCACCGCCTGCGAGGTCGAGACGGGCACGCCGATGAAGGCGAACACGTGCACGGTGACGGCTTCGGCCGATACCGCCACTAGTGCTGCGAAGGCGTCCAGGCGGATCAGGCTGGCCCCCACGGTCATCATCACCCGTCGGCTGTAGGTCACCGCCCCCAGGGCAATGGCCAAAGCGCCGACCACGTTCAACACCTCCGCCGAGTCAAACAGCCCCAGTCCATGGAAGACGCCGGTTACGTTGGCGACGTTGTTGGCCCCCAGGGCGAAGGCGCCGTAAACCCCCACCACCACCAGGGCGTGCCACAGAATGCGATCGCGGGAGAGTATGGAAACGTGCAAGCGGCTCATCACCGCGCCTAGAAGATTGTAAACTATTAGTGCCACTAGCATGGCACTCAGGGGGGTCGCTACCCAGCACACCAGGATTTTGCCCAGGGGCGCGAACTCGATATTACCCCCCCACAGACTGACGCCGATGATCCCGCCGACGACGGCCTGGCTCGCGGAGACGGGCAGGCCCAGCCAAGTCATGATGGTGACCGCCAGCGCCGCCGCCGCGGAGCACACGGCCGCGGACCGAAGCGTCTGCGGCGCAAGCGCTCCGATGGTTTCGAGCCCCTTGGCCCCTTGGAGCCAGGCACCCAGGATCACGAACGCGGAGGTGAGCAGAGCGGCGGTGCGGAAGCGGATGGCCCGCGAGGCCACCGCGGTGCCGAAAACGTTGGCCGCGTCGTTTGCCCCGATCGACCAGCCCAGAAACAGACCACCGCCCAACGCCCACATGATCAATACTTCCGCTTGATGGCGATGATGCGTATGCGATCTGACGCGTCCTCCGCACGGTCCGCCAACCCCCCGATGTCCATCACCACGTCGCGATACAGGATCTTGCTCAGGCTGGCCCGGGGCGAACTGAAGACCCGCTCGATCAGGTCTATTTCGGCGCGGTCCGCTTTGCTCTCCAGAACGTCCACCCGGTTGCTCAAGTCGATGGCGGCGTGGTGGTCGGTAAAAAGCACCATCGCGCCCTCGAACATGACTTGCGTACACTCATGAGCACACGCCACCAGGGTGCGAAAGCCGTCCTCCAGGTCCGGCCCCGGCGGACCGATCTGTTGGCTTTTCAAGCGTTGGATAATGGCCTCGGCCCGGTTGGGCACCTTGTCCACCGCCTCGACCAGACCGAGAATGTCGCCCCGCGACTCCGGAAACAAGGCTCTGCCATACAGCAGCAAGCACAACTCGCGCCGCACATCGTCGGCCTGCGATTCCGCCTCATTGGCGTGGTCCAGCACGTCGTCCATGGACCGGGCACCCCTAAGCCATAAGTCCATCCCGTCCACAAAGACCTGCACGCATTGCCGGGCGCGCTCGACGTACGACCTTACCAGAGTCTCCACCGCGCGCTGTTTGCCACCGAAGATCACCACGTGCCTCCCGGTCCCTGGTCACCCATGCTTCCGCGACAGTTCAAGCATTCGGCAGGTTCGCCGATGTGCAGCAGGTTACGCTACGGCTTTGCATACAGGCAACTCTTCCCACCCGATTTGGCCTTGTAGAGCGCTTGATCGGCCATCTCCAACAAGTCCTTACCCGACCCTGGGTGACTCTGCAACAGCGAGGCAATGCCCGCGCTCATCGACACCGGCGGGTCCAGTTTTAGCACGCCGGCCCGCTGGCGGAACAAGCGCACCAGACGCTCGGTCAGCGCGGCGGCATCCTCGGGCGTGGTATCCACCAGGATAATGACGAACTCGTCCCCGCCGTAGCGCACGGCGACATCCGTGGGACGAAGCGTGCCACGCAGCAGTTCGCCGACAAACCGCAACATATCATCGCCGGCCGAGTGACCGCAGGTGTCATTGAGGTTCTTGAAGTTGTCCAGGTCGAGCATGACCATAGACATGTCTTGTCCGGTCCGTTGCTGGGCTTCAAAGACCCTTTCCAGGCGATCCTCGAGCAGCCGGCGGTTCCCCAGCTTGGTGAGCGGGTCGATCCACGCGGCGCGTTCGGCCCGCCGAAGCATGGCGTTGATCTGGCGGGTTTGGTCCTTCACCCGCGAGTCCATGGTTCGTTCCAGACGTTCGACCTGACCCTCCGACCGATTCACCTTCCTTCTCAGACCTTCAAGCGCTCGGGCGATGGCGCCGATCTCGTCGTTCCTTTCTACGGGCAGAGGGGGCGAGGCGCGGGTGTCCAGGTCTTCGGCGGCCGCCGCCAGGGCGCACAGCGGCTTCCGAACGCGCCGCGCAAACCATATCCCGTAGATCAACAGCAAGATGCCCCCGCCGCCGACCATGGCCGCGGCGAGCCCCACAGCCGAGCGGGCTACCTCTCCGAGGGTCGGGCGGAGACGGGCGAAGAGCAGGAGACCGGCTTGTGAAGCCGCGCTGCCGTCACGCCGAGTCACCGCGGCAACCCGCCAAACCGACTCTTGGCGATCGCCGACACCGACGGGCACCACGCTGGCCGAAACCTCGCGACAGTCCACGCCTTCGATGAGTTCTCTGGGAATCGCCGCGTCCTGTGGGACAATGTCGAGCAGGCGACCTTGTTCGTCCAGTAGTGCCACAGTAATGACATCCTGCTCCCCGAGAACGCCCCACGCCCAGCGGCGGAACTGCCTGGCGACCGGGCCGTCGCTCCTTGACCAACTGGTCGTCACCGCGGCGTTCTGCTGCCCCCCCAGGTCGGCAAGTTGCCCCACGCCTTGCTGAACGAAGGATTCCAGCTTGTGGCGATGGAGTGTCTGGCACCGTTCGTGGAGCACCACCCCGTGGACGATGACCGCGACCAGGGTTATCAGGCCTAACGACGCCGCACCGTGGCGAATCACGGCGCTGGTGTAAGAATTTGTGCGGATTGCCCTTCCGCGCGCACCCAAAACGCTATCCTCCGACGGCGATGACCGTGGCGACGGTCATTCGGCTGTCTGACTTCGGATATCGGATCGTGGAGGCTCGAATTCGCGTGTGAGATTCCCAGGGGTGCATTGACGGGGCGCGGCTGCCAACCCCGCCGTGCGCGTAACCTTTTATGTGGCAATAGATTAGCGGCGGCACCGTCGGCGCGGCGAGTTTTGTGTTGGATTCCTATGGGAATTCAGGTAGAATGCAATAGTTCTGTAGGTGCTTTTGTACGCCTGGAGACGGGTCACTGCTCTAAGGGAAAACCCTTAGTTTTGGGGTTGAACGCGGGGCGAGCGTTATAGGAGGTCCTATGCACCTCGGGGATGCAACGCTGGGTGCGGGGACTCGGAGCGGGGTTGAGCTGATGCCCAACCGACGGGGGCAAGTTGCGAGCCGGTGTGCGTTCACACTCCTTGAGCTTCTTGTAGTAATTTCCATTATTACGATTTTGCTCTCCTTGCTGCTGCCCTCCCTGCGCGAGTTTCGAGAACACGCCCGGACCGTTGCCTGCCAAAGCCATATGGGAGCGATAGGTAAGAGCCTTATCAACTACGCGCTCGATCTCGATAGTTTTCCAATCACCTCAGATTACACTGGCAAACCGGTTAGCTGGCGCTACGGAGGCTGGAGCGGTAGTAATCCCGGACTCTGGAAGACGGTTGCGGGGGGGACATACTACGTCCGCACCCGGGACCGGCCCCTGAGTGTGTACATGTACCGGGGCGCGGAACTTAGCGACGATGCCCCCTTGCCGGCGTTCCGCTGTCCGTCCGATAGGCGTTCGAACGGCGTGGGGCCGATCGGTATCGGCGCCGGCGACATGCCTGCCTTCGAGAACTACGGCACCAGCTACCATTTGAACTGGCACTGGTTTGATGACCAGACGGAGTTGCCGTGCGTTCCCGCCGCACAAAACCGGAAGATCGAACGCGTTAGGCGCGGGCAGCGCATCTGGTGGAAGTACATGCAGCAGAATGTTTCGCGCTTCGTCACTTTGCTGGAAGATCCGGCCCAACGCGCTCTGACGAATCGCGAGCAGATCGAGGGCAATCACCGGAAGTACTCTAAACACAACTTCGCCTTTCTCGATGGGCACGCTGAATACCTTTACGCCGACACGCAGTACCTCCACCAGCGCGATTGGACCGTGGTCGACGAAACACCTCCATATAAAGATTGGCGCGTGGACTAAAGCCCCCCGGCCCACAGTTACCGACATTCCCCTCAGGCGCTGGCCCGACCACACCCGGAAACGACGAGCGTGCACGTGTTGCAGGCCGTGCTCCTTGTAAAACGCGGTGCGACCGCGCCCGGCTCGGTTGCGCGGCGCACCGCCAACGGCGTGCGGTCGATTGACCGGCAACGGATTGACGCCACAATGAGATGCCGAAACCCATGGACATGATCGTCACCGACAAACTGACCAAGGTCTTTCCCATGCCCGACGGCGGCGAGAAACGGGCCGTGGACGGCCTGAGCGTCACGATTCAGGAGGGTCACGTCTATGGGCTCCTCGGTCCCAACGGTGCCGGCAA
>JAUWNF010000148.1 GCA_030612785.1 Phycisphaerales bacterium | reverse complement strand
CTCGCTCTTCGCCCGCCCGGTATCTAATTGCCGCGTCCTCCTCTCGCCGATATCGAAGTGCAGTATACGGGACTCAGACAAATAAAGTATACTGTGGTCCACGGGCGCAGAGCAACGGAGCCGATGGACGCCGAGAAGAGTCAGAACGATCTTCGCTGGGCCGCTCTACGACGAGAAATGGTCGATACCCAACTCGTCGGGCGCGGCATCCGCGA
This sequence comes from Phycisphaerales bacterium, assembly GCA_030612785.1. GTDB lineage: Bacteria > Planctomycetota > Phycisphaerae > UBA1845 > UBA1845 > JAAEQG01. The sequence continues at coordinate 7,448 of JAUWNF010000148.1, read as the reverse complement.
CCCGCACGTTATCGAAGCCATGACCGACCTGCCGCGCGAGGAATTCGTGCCGGCGCATCAACGCCCGGCCGCCTACGAGGACCGGGCTCTCCCGGTCGGTCCCGGACAAACCATCAGCCAGCCGTACATCGTGGCCTACATGACCGAGAAGCTCGAGATGGCACCCGGGCACCGGGTGCTCGAAGTCGGCGGCGGCACAGGCTATCAAGCCGCACTGTTATCCGTGCTCGGGGGGCGGGTTGTCTCGATCGAGTCCGACCCCACGCTGGTGCGCTCTGCACAGGAGCGGCTTGCCCGGCTCAACATCAAGGGCGTACGGTTTCATTGTGGGGACGGCTCGGTGGGATTTCCTCGCGGCGCCCCTTTCGATCGTATCATCGTAACCGCGGGTGCCCCGCGGGTCCCGCCGGACTTGGTCGAGCAACTTGTTGACGGGGGGCGCATGCTCATCCCGGTCGGATCGGCCTCACAGCAGGTGCTCGTGTGCTTGGTCAAACGCGGCCAGGTCACGACCGAATACCCTTTGCTGCCGTGCAGATTCGTCAAGCTGGTTGGAGAACAGGCGTGGGACTGAAGCTCAGCCGGTGTAGCACGGGCGTCCCCGCCCGTGGGCATGGCCGAGACGGCCATGCTACGCCCGCCGTTCTCCGGCGGACGCCATTCGTTTCAGGATTCGAGTCTTTCGGAATCTATTGCACCGGTTGGACCGGTTGGACGGTGACGTCGAGGAAGCCCTCCAACTTGCGTGCCCGCACGGGGTGCTGCAGTTTGCGGATGGCCTTGGCCTCCACCTGGCGCACGCGCTCGCGGGTCACCTTGAAGATCTTGCCGACTTCTTCAAGGGTGTAGGTGTAACCGTCGCCGATACCGTAGCGGAGCTTGATGATTTCGCGCTCACGGTAGGTCAGCGTCTTGAGAACCTCTTCGATGCGGTCTTGGAGCATGCCGCCGCCGGCGGTGCGCACCGGCGATTCGGCGGCCTCGTCCTCGATGAAATCACCGAAGTATGAATCCTCGCTCTCGCCGACCGGGCGATCCAGCGAGATCGGCTGGCGGGCGATCTTGAGGACCCGTCGCGCTTCGCTGACCGGCATCAAAGCTCGGGCAGCGATTTCGTCGATGGTTGCTTCGCGCCCGAGTTCCTGGAGCAACTGCTTGCTGACATTGCGGAGGCGGCTCATGGTTTCGATCATGTGCACCGGGATGCGAATGGTGCGGGCGTGGTCGGCGATCGCCCGGGTGATGGCCTGGCGAATCCACCAGGTCGCGTAGGTGCTGAATTTGTACCCGCGCTTGTATTCGTACTTGTCCACGGCGCGCATCAGGCCGGTATTGCCCTCTTGGATGATGTCCAGAAAGCTCAGGCCCCGATTGCGATACTTCTTCGCGATGCTCACCACCAGGCGTAGATTACCACCGGATAGCTTGCGCTTGGCGTCCTCGTATTCCCCGAACACCCGTTGGATCGCCGTCAGGCGCTTGGTCAGCGAGTCGCTGTCCTCGAGAACCAGCGAACGAATGCCGGCGAGTTCCTCTTTCATCGCGGCGAATTCGTCGTCCGGCACGGTCCGCCGTTTGCTCTGCGCCGCGATGCGCCGCTCCAACTCCTTCATCTTCAGGTTCAAATTCATCAGCTTGCGCATGAGCGGCTGAACGCGGCTGGTACGCAAGGAAAGTTCCTCAAGCAGCTTGGACATCTTCCGCCGCCGATGTTTGATCGCCAGCGCGGTCTCGCGGCGCACCGCCGCCGAGACACGCCCGTTGTGCGTACCGGTCCAGTCGGCATCGTTGCGATCCAGCAGAGCCCGAACCGTGGCAAGATTATCCAGCATGCGTGCCAAGACCGTTGCCTTGGCCGAGTGCTCGGACGTCGAAATCTTCATCGTGCGGTCGAACGGCAACCGACCGTCATACACCCTCTGCAAAGTCTCGCACGCCTGCCCGGCACAGTAGTCGTTCTCCAGCACCTTCTGGCGGAAGGCCATACGTGTCAGTTCGATCTTCTTGGCCAGGCGGATCTCCTCCTTACGTGTAAGGAGCGGGATCTCCCCCATTTGGGTCAGATACATCCGCACCGGATCGTCAATCCGGCGTGCGGGGACTTCGTCAGCGGCTACGCTCCGCTGCACGTCTTCTTCGGGTTTCGACTCCTGACCACGCTTGCCCTTCTTGGCCTTGCGCCCGGTCTCCAGCCGCTCCGCCTCGATTTCATCCACCATGTCGATCTTGTGCTCTTCCAGGCGCAGCAAGATCGCTTCGAGGTGATCGGGGGAAACGGCCTCGTCCGGGATGGCCTCGTTCAATTCTTCCCACGTCAGATAGCCGCGCTTCTTGCCGAGTTCGACAAGCACGCCGATCGCAACTTCAATCGCGTCCCCGGGAGTCTGTACCGTAGTCATCGTCAATTCCCAGTCCTCCATCCGAGCCATGGCCAACTCGGGCTATGGTGCTTCTGCCGTTCCCCCTCCCTCGGAAAGCTGTCCCGCGAAGCGATGCAGCGAACAGCCTTCGTGAACCGCCGCCAGTTCGGCATCGAGGGCGTCATCCGTGGAACCGTCGGCGTCGGTGGGCCTATATTGCTTCAGCTTCTCAGAAGCCGCTCGGCTGCGCCGAACCGTGTCCAAGTGCTGCAAACGGCTGCTGAGGTCGGCGAGCATCGCCAAGGGATCATCGCGGTTCTCGCGGTGGAAAACCATGTCCGCGACCAACCGCGCCTCGACCGGCGACTCGAGCGCCGCAATCAAGTCCGACGCAGCGAACTCATCACCTTGTTCGGCCATTTGCAGGAGAACTTCCGCAACGTGCCGATAAGCCGGATCCCTGAACCGCTCGGCCCGAAACACCCCTGACACCTCCTCCAGCAAGCCCGGTTCGCACACCAGAACCTCCAGCATGTCCCCCAGGACCAACTGATCAGCGCCGGCGCTAACCGGGCTCCCCTCAGCCCCCGACGCCGACCGGTTCGCAGCAGACGAATGGCGACGGGCGGGTCGGCGGGCAAACAGCCCGGCAACCTCCTCGGCGGGCAGCGCCAGCAACCGAGCGACTTGGTGGATGATGACCCCCTTTTGAATCGCGTCCACGGCACCAAACCGACTTGACTCGCTCACCAGGTTAACGAAATCAACGACGGCTTGGCGGCGACTCGAACCGCCGCCCGATTCCGTGAACCGGGACAGCGTGCGCTCCCACATGAATCGTAGCGCGTCCACCGCCGAATTCAACAAATCGCCAAACTCTCCGGGGCCGCTGCGTAGCAGGTACTCGGCGGGGTCTTTGCCTTCCGGAACCTGCGCTATTTTGATCGTCAAGTTGTGCTGCAAGCCCACTGCCAAGGCACGCTCCGCCGCGGCTTTACCGGCGGCATCGGAGTCAAACAGCAAGATGGCCACATCGACGTAGCGGCGCAGCGTCCTCATATGTTCGTCAGTCGCGGCCGTACCCAGCGTGGCGACAGTATTGGCATAGCCGTGCTGGTGACAAGCGATACAGTCCGTATAACCCTCTACGACGATCACTTGGCCTCGCTGGCGAATCTCATCCCGCGCTAGGGGAAGACCGAACAGGCACCGGCTTTTGTCGAACAGCTCGTTTTGGGCCGTATTGAGATATTTGGCGGGCGAGTCGCCCAACGCTCGACCGCCGAACCCGATGCAGCGGTTGCTCGCGTCGCGAATCGGGAAAATCAACCGCTCGCGAAAGGTCGCGTAGACATCTCCGCGGTCACCCGTACGGATCAGATCGGCCGCCAGTAGCAATTGCGCGTTCAACCCCGCGCCCCGTGCCGCCTCCTGCAAGACGCCATCGCGCGGCGCAAGTCCGATCTGGAAGCGCTCGGCCACTTCCGGCGCAACGCGGCGGCTCTCAAGGTATGTTCGGGTCTGGCTGCCGGCGTCGCCGAGCAACTGCCGCCGAAACCAGGTGGCGGCCCACGCGTTAGCCCGGGCAATATCCGACCGACCGACCGACGGCGCCTCACCGGCGCCGCGTGAACGCGGTTTCAGTTCGAGCCCAATGCGGTCGGCGAGGATGCGTACCGCCTCCGCGAACCCAACATTTTCTCTCAATTGGACGAACTTGAAGATGTCCCCCCCCACGTGACAACCGAAGCACTTGAATATTTGCCGGTCCGGGAGGACGTTAAACGAGGGTGTCTTTTCCTTGTGGAAGGGGCACAGACCCTTCAGGTTCCGCCCGGCGCGTTTGAGCGAGACGCACTCCGACACCAGATCCACCAGGTCGACGTTGCGGCGGATTTGCTCTTTGACATCCTGGAAGCTATGCAAGGGAACCACACACCCCCAGCAGCGCGGGACCCGAAACTCGCGCCGAACCCAAAACTAGAATCATAAACCTGGAATACCGTCCGCTGCCCGCACCGCATACACGCAGGTTACAATCGACTATTCACCATTAGCAGATATTACAATATACCACCCGATTACCGTTCGGTCAAATCATGGTTACTTGTGAGTAAAGGACTTGCGGGCGGGACCCTGTTCCACAGGTCTCTGTAGTAGTTCAGCCACACCGCTGAGGTCTCAACCGTGGGTGCTGAGATAGTGTGAGGCGCGGCCCAGGCAGCGGTGGAGTCGTTCGACGGCACGCGAACCCAGCCGGCGAACCGCGTCCTCCGAGCGGCCCAGGTCCGTGGCGACGACGGCGAGCGGCTCCTCGTTGAGGTACAGCCGTTGCACCACCATACGATAGTGTTCCGGTAGTTGGGCGATACAGGTCATCAGCGCACCGACCGCCTGGCGGCACCATTCCTCGATGGTCGCCGGATCGATGGGATGGCTACCTTCCCGGGGCATAATCTGATAGCATACTCCTCTGCCGGATAGTAGACCAATTCTTCTCGCGTACGCAGAGGGCGATGCTCATGGGTACTCCCGGCGATGCTCGCGTTTCGCAGGTAGTGGCGCGGTTCTTCGAGGAACGTCGCAGCGGCCGGCGAGCGTCCATCGACGAGGTGCTCGCCGCTCTTCCTGATCTGCCCGACCGGGTCGCCACCCGCTTACGACCATCAGCGGATTGTCAGCCGGTAAAGGTCGCCTGGAAGCTCGCAAAATCCCGCACATCCACATCACTGTCGTCGTCCAGATCGGCCTTGTCGAACTCGTCCAGCGTACATTCACTTGGCGGCGTGCCTACATCTGGCCCGGCCAGGCAATCAGCGAATACGGCGTAGTCGTCAAGGTCAACATCACCATCCTGATCGAAGTCCACGACCGACAACACCATGAGGACGACGGTGGGCTGATCGATAGCGATCGAGCCAAACGAGAGGCCGTCGGGATGGCTTTCCGTCGTGATCGCCTCCAGGTTGGTCATCGTGATTGTGAGCGTCCCGCTGCCCGTGGGTGTGATTCCCACGGTTTCGATCACCAGATCGGTCGCAGGCGGCAGGCCGTCCGTCGCGCCGCCGGGTTGGTTGTCGAAGTCCATGTCCACCAGTGCCTCTGCCCCCGGCCCGGCGATCAGGTCGTGAGGAAGGGCGGGATCGAACGGGTCTTGCGAGACAGGGGAAATCCAGGTCAGCCCGTTTGATCCCACCGGATCAACGGAGCGACCAGTCAGTTCGGCTCCGGCGTCTCCACTCGCGCTGAGATCGAATGCCACTGCGGCAAGACGCGCGTCAAACGTGGCGATGATCTCCAGTTCAAAGGGTTCTTCCGCCGCCACGGTGTCGAAGCCCGGTTCTGCTACGGAACCAGAGATCGTGTGCAGACCTCCTGACGCTTCTCCGGTCAACGTGACCCAGCCCCTTGCGTACACCATGTCTTCGTTGTCTATGGCGTTGCTTCGATCCACGTCGTACTCAGGCCAGAACGCCCAGTCCATCCCCCGGTAGTTGCGAATCGGAAAGATATCTCTGAGGTTCACCGCCCCATCGCCATTCACGTCCCCGGCTACGGCTTCGCTCACAACGTCGTCCAGCGGCGGCGCAAGAGGCACGCCGTTGCTCGATACCTCGATATGCAGCGCAGCGGACAGCCCTTCGTCCAGATAGGCGATGACCTGATACTCGGCGCCCGCCGGAATGGTTTCGTCAGCGGGTAGGTGCAGCGCGTTCGTCCCTGCATCGAGTTCCAGCTCGATCACCGCATCCGGCAACTGGAGGTAGCCGCCCACAAGATTGAGGGTGTCTCGTCCGGGTGGTTCCACGGTCACCGTCAGTTCGTCTATGTCGCTGCCGAATTCGTTGTCGCCGGGCATGAAAACCGCCGATCCCACGCCCTCAAAGGCAGGGGTCCCGTCGCCGTCGAAGTCCCCGGAACTCAGTACGGTCGAAGCGAAGTAGTCGCCGATGCCGTATCCGAGTGTGTAGGCCGTCTGGAACACGAAGTTATTTAACCCCGGCCCAAAACCCGCAATGATATCGTGGCTGACCTCGCTGAACACCAAGTCGTTTTCCATGAAGTACTGCTGAGGCTGCGGATGGATTCCCGGGGAGTTCATGATGAACTGTTTGGCGTCCGGGTCACCGTTCATCCCCGCCGCCTGATGCGTCAGCCCCAGCAGATGCCCCGCTTCGTGACTGGTCGTGTTGGCTACACCTGTCACGAAGTTCCAGTCGGTGTATGTCGATAGCTGAAACTCAGCGATCTCGTCGGTATAGATAGAAGCGCTGTCCCACTTCCACATATTTCCCGTAAGATCGGGCGCAAATCCCGAGTTTCCGAATCTCTCCAAGCCCTCTGGGTCCTCGCCGCCGACGTGGATAGTCGAAACATTCGTCAGAAAGCCCGTCCGTTCCGGCTGCCCGTTCGTAACTTCGACAGGCAGATCCTCGTAGTCGATTGCGACGGCTGTGGTAATCATGTCGATGATTTCCTGCCGCGTGCTAGTGATGGTTACCTGTAGCTTGGGATGATCCAGCGTGAATGACGAGAAGTCGAGGTAGAACACTTGCCTTGCTACAACCCGAGGCTCATCCCCGATCGCGTGAAGCCACGGGTAATAAAGTACATCTGCCGAGACCGCCGTACCGCTCCCCGGCCCAACTCCTGATGGCCCCGAGGAATCACCCCACCAGCACTGGCGAGCATCAACGGCACCGGAGCCAGCATTCTCGACCCCGTAGGTGGTTAGCCCAACGAAGCTGCACTGATGGGCAGTCGCGTTCGTCGAGCCGGAAGCATACAGCCCTCTCGGACAATTCGTGATCGTCAAGTCGGACAGACTCAGGCTACCGCCCGTGCCGTAAACCGCGTAGCTGCTGGCCCCTTCCACCGTCCCCCCCGTAATCGTCCAGCTTCCCGAGGCACTGATGCCGTAGCTCGAGTTGTAGGCGGCAATGGGGTGGCCCGACACCGTCCCCGACCCCCCCGAAGAGAGCCTCAGGGAGGCGCCGTCAAACACGCAATTCGTAACCTGCTGACCAGAACCGGTGCCCAAATAAACCCGCGCGCTCGAGCCAGTTCCCGTGAACGTCGCGCCGTCGG
>JAUWNF010000279.1 GCA_030612785.1 Phycisphaerales bacterium | reverse complement strand
CCGCCGCGCGGCCGACCCCGAACTGCGTTACGTATGGCTGGTTGGTGATCGGATCGTTGATCGGGGTCGCCGGGTCCGAGCTTTTCGCAATGGTGTAGGAGGCGTTCGCCTGGTCGAAGGTGACCACACAGGGGTCGTTGGCGTGGGTGATGGACTCGATCTGGGCGAATGACAGGTCGGCCAGGAGGAGTCTGGCCGCCGCTTGCAGGCGCGTGGCATCGGTGTCGGCCAACATGGGCATGGCCAGCGTGGCGGCGATGGCGACCAGCACGATGACGATGAGCATCTCCACCAGAGTAAAAGCCGTGGTGCCGCCTGTCGGTGTCTGCCCCGGCGCACCGGGTTTGCGTGAACGGTGCCACCTGTTCATCCAGGTACTATCGGCAATCGGACCGGTGGTGACGGTCAAATCGTCCTGTTGCCGAGCATGGTGACGTCGGCCCGATAAAACGTCCGATTCCCGCCCACGACGCGGAGCACTCAACCGCCGGTTCGATTCAACCGACCTAATGGAGGATGCGAACCGTGATGCACAACCAAGCGCAGCATCGGGGCTTGACGTTGGTGGAATGCTTGTTGGCGACGGCGGTGCTGGCGTTTGCAGTGGGCGCCGTGAGTCCGGCGGTCGTCGCCGGGCAGATGCAGACCGCCGACGCCCTACACCGCGCCCGCGCGTTGCAATTGGCTGAGGCCCTGATGGACGAGGTGTTGCGCCTGGACTACAGCGATCCAGACGGAACGGACGGAGAGGTCGGACGGGCCAATTTCGACGATCTCGACGACTTCGATGGCTTCAGCGAGGCAACGGGCACGCTCGCCGACGCGGGGGGCACGGCGTACGCCGCACCGCTTCAGGAGTTTTCCCGTTTGGTGTCTGTGGTCCCGGCGAATGGGGGTAGCGGAATCAGCGTAACCGGGTTCGGCAATCCGCTCCCCGGGTTGACCACCACCGTGACCGTACAGGATACGGCAGGGGCGACATGGACCCTAACCCGATTCAGAGCGCAACCACCGTCGTAAGGCGACGAGGACCAGTGCTCCGTCGCACGTCGATTGATGGGTGCGGAGCGACGTTCCCCGGGTGGCACGGGTCCCGGTACTCCGGGCCCCGTGGGGCCATCGAACACGGGTTCCGGACACGGGTTCCGGAGTACCGGAACCCATGCCACTCAAGTGCGCCACCCATCAAAATGGTGCCGGCGTTCACCATGGTGGAACTTCTGCTGGCCCTGGCGATCACCGGGTTGGTATCGGCGGGCGTGGCGGCCATGCTGGTGGCGGTTTCCTACGGCACCTCCTCGAAGCGCGACCTGCGCAGCGTGGTGGTCAAGAGCAGGCTGCTGGACCTGCGGCTGAGCGCGGCGATTCGCAGTTCCCGAGCGATCCTCGAAGCCGGCACCGACTATCTGGTGCTGTGGGCAGGGGACGTGAACACGAACGGGACGCCCGACCAGCCGGATCTGTCGGAAATGCGTTTGGTCGAACGGGACGCGAGCACGGACGAAGTGAAGTCGTACGCGTTTCCGAGCAGTTGGACGCAGGCGCAGATCGACGCCGCCGACGTCGCGTACCAGCTTTCCGGAAACCCGCCGGGGTTCTTTTTGAACGCGACCGCCCAGGCAAAGACGGCGGGCTCGTTCCAGCCGACCTTATGGGTTACGGACGTAACCTCGAATGGTTACACGTTGGACGACACCGACCCGGCGACCACCAGGCTGGTGAGCTACCGTTTGCGAATCAGTGCCGGCGATCTATCGGAAACCATGGTCGGCGCGGCGGCGAGGAGATACGGGGCGTTCAATGACAACTGAGAAGGACGACTAATGACCCACCCGGTCTGCCAGTATCGCCAGCGCCGCAAACGCGGGGTCGCTCTGTTGCTGGTGCTCATAGCGGTGGCAATCTCCGCGACGCTCGCCATGTCGTTCCTCGGGGCGCAGAGCACGTCGGTGGGCATTGCCCGCAATATCCAGGACCATTCCCCGGCGCGTCACGTGGCCGAGTCGGGCATGGAACTGCCCATCGCGTACATTCAGGCGAACTCGAATTGGCGTACGCAGCAGCCCAACGGCGCGTGGGTTGTGGATGAGCCATACGCGGGGGGCACGTTCACGATTGTCGGCGAGGACGGTGTGGACACCGATGGCGACGAGGTGGTAGACGGAGACGGCGACCTGGCCGACGACCCCGATGATCCGCTCACGCTGACGGTCACCGGAAAGGTGAACGGGGCATCCCACGTTGTGCGGGCGGTGGTCACGCCCGAGGGCCAGACCGGCCTGGTCGGGCACTGGAAGCTGGACGAAACCAGCGGAACGACAGCCTTTGATGCCTCCGGCAATAACAATCATGCCACGCTTTATAATATGGATCCAGCCTCTGACTGGGTGACGGGGACTATTGACGGCGCTCTTGATTTTGATGGTTCAAACGACTACGTACAAGTACCACATTCGACCGAGCTCAATGGCAGTTCCGAGCTAACATACGCCGCTTGCGTATACCCTCGTAACTGGTCAGGAGTAAGGCAGGTATTAGCTAAATCGGTTCATGGCGGCGGTAGCGGACGAGCTCAGATGGGATTTTTTTCAGCCAGCGGTCGACTTTACGGTCGGGCGGAAACCAGCGGCGGACGCATGAATGTATTTGTCGCATTACCAACTCTCAACACTTGGAGCCATATAGCGCTTGTATTCGATAGTGTCAGCCTAAAGCTCTATGTTAATGGTATTGAAGGAGGGGCGATAACGTCCTCTACCAGAACGCTTAACCAGACGACTGATGCGTTGAACTTCAGCAAACGTGTCGGAACTGCCCAGTATTTCTTCGATGGTTTGATCGATGATATCCGCGTTTATGATCGGGCGCTCAGTGCGGATGAGGTGGCCGCGCTTGTCGGCGGCGACGGGAGCTACACGTACACCGTGCAATGGCTGGAGGTCCCCTGACCTTCAGCTATCCCAGCGGCAACGGTGGCCAGACCGATACAACGACAATGAGGCCACCAAGTACGGCTATACGCCGACCTGGGGCAGTTCGAGTTCGTCCCCGTCACAGACCATCAGCATCTACGCCAGCGGTACAATCAGCGGTGGTGGAGGAGGCAGCAGCAGTAACACATTTGACATCCGCTGGGACGAGCAGCCGTAAACGGCACGCACGTCGAGCGTTTTTCGGGTGGGTGGGAACAGCGTTACGTCCGCTTGAACTGTCTTTCCAGGTCTTTCACGGTTAGCTTGAGCGTGGTCGGTCGGCCGTGGGGGCAATTGCTGGATTTTTCGACCAGGTGCTTTTGCGCGACCAGGGCGTTAATCTCCTCCGCGGTGAGCGCGTCACCGGCTTTGACCGCCGCCTTACAGGCCATCATGTCCAGCAGTTCGTGGATCACCGTTTCCGTCTCGGCGCTCTTGGCGTCCTCACCCTGGTCCTCGAGCTTATCCAGCAGGTCGTGCATAAAAGGCACCACGTCGGTGTCCTTGAGCAACGCGGGGAATGACTGGACGGCCACCGCATCGTGACCGAACGGTGTCACCTCGATGCCCAGCCGGCCGAGCAGCCCGTCATTCTTCTGCAACAACGCCAACTGTTGGGGCGTGACGGTCAACGTCTCGGGGAGCAGCAGGCGCTGACTTTCGAGGCGACCGGAGGTGATCCGCGCGCAGAATTGGTTGTACAAGATGCGTTCGTGCAGGGCGTGCTGATCGATGATGAGCATTCCTTCGTCGGATTCGACGACCAGATAGGTGTTGTGTAATTGGATGGCCCGGGGCGGGGGCGCTCGGCCGGAATCGTGCGCCCGGGGGCGTGCGGGCTCAACCCCGTCGGGGGTGTCGGCGTACACGGAGCGCCACAACTCGGCGCCGTCTTGGGCGTTGCGTTCTGCGTGCTGAGTCCTCAGTCCTGAGTGTTGGGGGACCGCGAGACCGTGCGGCGGCTGGTCTGCGCGGAACGCGGCCGGTGCGGAGTCACCCACGATAGGCTCAGCCGAGCGCAACGAGTCTGCAAGTTGTCGCCGTGCGGTGTCCTGGTCTTCGACGGTGGGTGGCCGCGCGGGGTTTTCGCCCGGTCGCTTACGCTCCCGGCTCGGATCAGCGCCGCGACCCGTTCGGTTGCCGTCGGTTTGCAGGGCGGGCGTGAGGTCAGTCTGCAGAAACGTCTCCCTAAACGCGCTGAGCGCCTGCGAATGGATCAGGTTGGAATCGCGCCAGCGGACTTCAATCTTGGTCGGGTGCACGTTTACGTCCACCGCCTCGGGGTCGATGGTCAGAAACAGGAAGTAGATCGGCTGGCGATTGTGCTCCATCAGGCCGCGGTACGCTTCGCGGACCGCATGTTGGATAAAACGGTCGCGAATGTACCTCCCGTTCATGAAGATATGCTGCCACGAAGTGGTCGAGCGCGACTGAATCGGCGGGGCGGCATAAGCTTCGATGACCAGGCCGCGCTCCTCGCGTTCGATGTGGATCAGTCCGTCGGCCAGTTCGGCGCCATACAAGCTGCGGATGCGGTCGCGGATGGTCTGTCCCGCGGCGAGGTTGTGTACGGCGCGCCCGTGGTTGGTCAATTCAAACCCGATCTCCGGAAACCCCAAGGCCAGGCGGGCGAACCGTTCGTTGACGTGCCCGGTTTCGGTGGTGCGCGTGCGGAGGAACTTCCGCCGGGCGGGCACGTTGAAGAACAAATCGCGCACCTCTAAGGTGGTGCCTTCCGGGCAGCCGGCCGCACTCGAGGTTTCGATCTTGTCCCCGGATACGGCAATCTGATGCCCCTCGACGGTCCCGCGTTTTCGCGAGACAATGCGCATGTTGGACACGGCACCGATGCTTGCCAAAGCTTCACCGCGAAAGCCCAGGCTGACGATGGCGTGTAGGTCTTCCTCGCAAGCCAGTTTGCTGGTAGCGTGCGGGGTGATGGCCAGACGCAGGTCCTCCGCGGTCATGCCTCCGCCGTCATCGGTGACGCGAATGAGTTGTTTGCCGCCGTCTTCGATGGTGACCGCGACGCGGGTGGCGCCGGCGTCGAGGGCGTTTTCGACCAGTTCCTTGACTACGCTGGCCGGTCGCTCCACCACCTCGCCGGCGGCGATTTTGTTGACCAGAAGCTCGGGAAGAACGCGGATCTTGCTCATGGATATCACCAACTCCCCTTGCGTTCTTTGCTTCGCAAAGCTGCGGCATCCGCCGTCAACGGAGTATAGTTGGGAGCCTCTGGACCGGCAATCGCAAACCGACGGTCCCGCGTGTACCAAACGGATGGGGTTATGTTGATCGTTGCACACATCGAAAGAACTCACCGCCGCCGGGAGCTGCCGGAGTTGTTCATCCGGGTCCGCGAAGCCGGTTTTGACGGTGTCGAGGTCGTAGTTGGCGCAGGATGCACCTGTGAATTGTCGGAGTCGGAGGA
>JAUWNF010000395.1 GCA_030612785.1 Phycisphaerales bacterium | reverse complement strand
CGTTGTGGTGGGGTATCGACAATACGCTGAAGCACATCGGCCATCTGCCCGGTGATGTCGTAAGGGTACCTCCCGGTCAGCATTTCGTAGAGGATCACGCCCAGGGCATAAACATCACTGCGAACGTCGATCTCCGACGGAGTGCCACGAGCCTGTTCGGGCGACATGTAGGCCAGCGTGCCCAGGACGTGGCCTTCCATCGACACTGAAGTGCGATTAATGCTGGATTCGTCCGCCTCGATCTGCTTGGCCAAGCCGAAGTCCAGCACCCGAGGTTCGCCGTCAGCGTCCACGAGGATGTTGGATGGCTTCAGATCGCGGTGGATCACACCGCGTTGGTGGGCGTAGTTGATTGCGTCGCAAACCTTGGCGAAGAGGCGGAGAGTGTCACCGATAGACAGATGATCCGGTGTGCGGCGCGGTCGTTGGTGTGCGTCCGCGCGGGTTGAAGCCCGCGGCTCGTTATCCCGCTCTCTTACGGTCACGCCGCGGACGTATTGATCGAGGCGGACGCCCTCCACGTAGTCCATCGAGAAGTAGTAGCTGCCGCTGGTTATCCCGGAGTCGTGGATGGTGACGATATTCGGGTGGCGCAGGCTCGCGGCCAGCTCGATCTCCCGTTCGAAGCGGCGCTTTGAGGCCTTACCTGCGAATGGTCCGCCGAGCATGACCTTCAGCGCCACGCGGCGCCGAGTCGCCTCTTGGAATGCTTCGTACACGACCCCTTGGCCACCGCGGTGGATCTCTCGAATAATGCGATACCCCTCGATGGTCGGCATCGATGGCGAACTCGAAGTCGCGGCAGTTGGAGTTGCAACAGTTTCCGCTGCGGTCGATGACGAGCCCAAGGCTCCGCGCAGTTCGGCCCCAAACGCCTGGTTCACGGCACACTCGTCATACTGCCGCAGACAGCGAGCGCATGACTCCAAGTGGGCTCGGACCTGCACCGCAGCGTCCTCGTCAAGCTCCCCGAGAGCCAGGAGTTCAAGTTGCTCGATGCTTGGGCACGCGAACATGACGCTACCAGAGCTCCTCCATCTGCCTGCGTAGCTCACGGAGGCGACTCGTCACCCGGTTCTTCCCAAGGTACACGGCGTTCTGTGAGATTCCGAGGTGCTCAGCGACCCCATCCGCAGTCCGCCCCTCCAGCACGTAGAGTTCGAAGGCCTTCAGAGTAGTGGCCTCGAAGTGACTGGCGACTTCCGCCAAACAGGCCCGCAGCACGGCCCGCTGCCATTCCTGCTCCCAAACACCTTGAGCTGCATCCGGCGCTTCGATCGAGCCCAGGAACGCTGATCTGTCGGACCGGTCCGCCATGACGCGCTCGCGACCCATCCGCCGCTGAATGTCCTTTACCTTTCGGTAGGCTACGCCGAAGAGCCAGCTTCGAAGACGACCTTTGTCGCGATTGTAGGCCCCCTCGCGGTAGCCCTTCACAAACGCCAGCATAGTCTCCTGGCTGGCATCCTGGGCATCGCTTTCGTTGAGACCCAGCCTCACGGCAAAGGCCAGCATCATGGGCTGGTATCGCACCGTGAAGCGTTCCCAGGCTTCGCGATTGCCGGAGTCTCGCAAGCCTTCCAGAAGAGTAAGACTGGTGACCGTATCCAACGACGCTTTCCCCGCCAAGGTGGACTTATCTGAGCCGCTGGGGGCCAGTGTAGCCAATCGCCATGCCAGTTTCCACCACCATCTGGCGGCCATCGGAGTTCCCCGCCCTATGCCGTCGCCCACGGGCGGCTGATCCTCCAGCAGAGCTTCGCGGCCGAGGTCGAGGTGCAGCGGGCCAGAAAGGTCTACGACGCGCTTACGGCGTCAGGTCGCCGGTGTAGAATTCCTGAAACTCGGCGAAGTCGGCCAGGGCCACGTCGCCGTCGGTGGCCCAGTCCATCAGAGCAAGGTTGGAGCCGCACGGGCCGGGCACCGCGGCGTCGGGACCACCGAGGCAGTTCTCAAATGCCACCAGGTCCGACAGGTCCACATCGCCGTCGGCGTCGGCGTCAAACATACTCGAGTTGATCTGCACGCCGAAGGCGAAACTCGCTCCGCCGAAGACCTCGATCTGCTCGGTCAGCGCGAGGTTGCGGTTCTCAAATCCCGCGTCAGCCGGTGTGGGATTGTGGGCAGCCGTCTGAAAGAACACCCGGACGAATCCGCCCTGGGTGTTCTCGACCCGGCATTGCGTGGCCGATCCGCTAGTGCTCAGGTGGTCGCGGCCGTGCAGAATCAGGTCCTCAACATTCGGCGACGCGCCGACGCGGACGTAGTGATCGCCGCCGGTACTATTGGCATACTCGACGCCCAGCGTTCCGCTACCGGCGGACAGCGTGATTCTCTTGGTGATCAATCCGGCAGGCGCGGTGAACTCCAGATAGTCGGGACCCGGACTCACCGAGTAGGCGGCGTCCACATAGCCTGAATTCATGTCTTTGAACGTGCTACAGCGGTTGGCGTCGGTGCCGACGCGCTCCTCTTCCCCCGGCTCGGAAGGATTGACCACCGGGGCCCCCAACACCTGTATTGCGTCATCAGCAGCGTTGTGGAACGCGAACCCCTGAACCAGGCGCCCACCGTACCGCTCGAAGCAGACGTAGACGCGATTGTTGTACATCACGTACTCGTCCTCGCCGTCCTGATCGAGATCGAGCGCGGTCACCGTGGTCTGTGGGTTCAGCGAGCCCTTCTTGACATCGTCGGCCCACTGGGCGGCGTCGGCGATGACGCCCGCGTCACGAACGTGGTTCTGCAAGCGCAGCGCCCAGGTGTTCACCCCGTCCCACGTGTCGTCGGGATGAGGCCAGGGGTTGCCGTAGTTGGTGCCCTGGTAGCTGGAGGTCGAACCGTCGTCTTCCTCGTGCCACGCGGTTTCGTAGATCATGTTGGTGTAGGCGTACTCTGCCAGGGTCTTCAGTTGTCCGGAGGGTGCGGTGGCAATGGCGTCCCACGTTTCGTACATGAGTGTGCCGGACGAGTTCAGGTCGCCGTGGTTCCTGCCGCTGGGCAGAGGCGGACCGTCGTCGGCAGGAGTCGCCCCGCGAGTATGGTAGTCGCCCTGCTCGCCGGTGATCACCGGCACCAGTTCGTAAAAATCCTGCTCATTGCCGGGCACGCCCCCGTCCTCGTTGTAGTACCAGTTGTGGTAGCTGTCCTCCGAGGCGTGTTTGAGCCACTCATAGGTCTGGATCGACAGGTCCGTTTGTGTACCGTGGTCGATCACCCAGTCGAGATTGGCCAGAGCCCGATCGAGAACGTCCCGGAGATTGACAATCTCGATCCAGGGATGGTTGGCGGCCCAACGAATCGTCTGTTGATACTGCATCTGGTTGTTGTTCGGCACGGATTGTCCGGACCCCGGGTCGAAGCTCTTGCCGGCCAGCGCCTCCCAGTCGTCGAACACCAGCGTCAACTGCTCCTGGTCGGTCTGCGAGGCCTTGTCCACCAGGGTGAACCGCGTGTCCAGGGCCATACCACCGTCGTGGGGGCCGAACTTGGCCTGATCCTCGCGGTCGTTGATCATGAAGCAGTACACGCCGTTGATCTTGTGGACCTTGTGCTGGTGGACGAGGTCGGGGTTGCTGCTGTTGTATCCGCTCCACGGGTCGCCCGGGTAGAACCACCAGTGCATGTGGGTCACCTCGTCGAGGTAAGTGGCGGCGTAGGGGCTGGCCGCCAGGTCCGCGAAGGTGAACCCGTCCAGCGGGGTCAGGCCCGTCGGTTGCGAACGGATCACGCGCTCGGGAACGTGCATCACCTTCACGTCGGCAGGCGTCAAACCGAAGCGGGTCTGCATGAGTTCGTTGAACTGAGCGATGCTCGTCGCGTTCACCGCGCCCTCGAAGTAGGGCATGATGTGATCGGCGAAGACGCCGCCGATGAGCGAACCCGGTTTACCGTCGTTCTGGTCCAGATCGACGAAGTCCGCCACCCGTGCCAGAAACGACGGACCTTCGATCAGCGAGTAATACGGGTCTGCCGGATCGGCTTGTGCCCACTGGGCGGCGACGATCAACGAACCACTCATGTGGATGTTGATCGGCACGTTGAAGATCTCGTGCGTATCCAGCGTTCTGATGAAGCCGGTATCATAC
>JAUWNF010000610.1 GCA_030612785.1 Phycisphaerales bacterium | reverse complement strand
GGCAGACCGGGTTCGTAGTCGATTCGCTGGATGAAGGTGTTGCCGCCGTGGACAAGCTGGCCGCCATCTCGCCGCACGCCTGTCGGCGAAACATTGAGACGCGTTTCAGTGCGGAGCGGATGGCCCGGGGGTACGAAGCAGTCTATGAGGCCGTACAATCCCGCGACCAGGGGCGCCAACGCCGTTGTGGCTGACGGGCTGATTCTCCCCGACACCGCCCAGGTGGACCCCGGCGTCAACCTCACGGAGTCGCTTCTCACTTGCTTGCTCTCCGATGGCGAAAGCTTCGTTGGGACGCTCGACGACTGCGAGGCGGCCGGGGCGGCGGTGCTTGAACTGGTACTGGGCCTGGATAATGCATTTACCGCTCCGCCCGTGGGCAAGAAGGTAACGCCTATCGATCCCGGGAATCTTCCTGAAGAACTGGAAGACCTGGCGGACGACGTAGACTCCTCCGGGGTCGCCCCGGCCAATGGCGGCAAGGCCTGGAAGAAGACGACCCACGACTGCGACGACTTCGCGGACGAAATGGAACGGTACCTGCAAGGGCTGGGATACGACGCCACCTTTACGGTGGTCTTTGACATCAATCCGGACTGGGCTTGGTGGAAGTTCCTGTGGGAAGATAAACTTATCAATGGCCACGCCGTGGCTGACGTGCGCCAGGGAGGAAAAGTGATTTGGATCGAGCCGCAACGGTCCTCGGGTCAAGGGGGTGTGGGCATAAACATGGATGCAGACGGCGACGGCAAAGTCGAACACGCAAGCGGCCCGGGCAGCAGTGCGACCGACGATGCGAAACGCATCGAGGTGTACGACAGCCGTAAAGCCTGTGAAGCGGCGGGCAGGAAGGTTGATCCTTGAGAAGAGCCCGCTCCGCCGGATGGCACTCGCGGCGCGGACCGCTCCCTTACGAGGCTGTCGATTTAATCGTCCGCGGCGATCCCCAGTGTAGCGTCACCCCTTGTGGGTGACGAGAAACGAGGCTGCGCCGCCCACAAGGGGCGACGCTACAGATTAAATCGACAGCCTGTTACGGTTGCGGCTCGTCTGGGGAAGATGATGCGGCTATCAAGCATGCAGCCACTGTTTCTATTTGCGGAAGACCCACAAGGCCCGCTCGATGGGTTCGTCGCCTAAGCGCAAGCGGTAGCGATACGGCTCGAACACTTCCCAGTGAAGACGCCGGGCCGCTTGCGGGGCCTCCTGGCGTTCTTCGTGGGAGACGGCGTCCGTCTTGTAGACGATTGCGTACCCGCTCGGCCCCACCAGTTCGCGAGCTTGCTCCACGCACCTGCGCAGGTTGCCCACGGCTTTGTAGGTCACCAGATCGAAGAGCTTGTGCGGTCGCCAGTCTCCCGCCCGGCGATGTTCGGCGGATAAGTTCCGCAAGTCCAAGCGGGCGCACAGCTTCGCCACGAAGCGCACTTTCTTGGCCGTCGAGTCAATAGCGGTCACCTGCCAGTCGGGTCGCATGATCGCCAGCGGAACCGCCGGGAAGCCCGCCCCAGTACCGACATCGAGAACACGCGAAGCGCGCACATCGTTAGCTTTCACCCAGCCCAGCAGGGAGATGGCGTCAGCGAAATGCTTGACGGCGGCCTCGGCGGGGTCAACGATCCGCGTGAGGTTGAACTGTCGATTGGCTTGCACGACTCCCGCGTAGTATGCGTACATGGTACGCATTTGCGCCTGATCGGGCACGGGGACCTCAGACCCCAACGCCGCCGTAAGTGCCTCGTAGAAGCGATCTTCATCCGACGTGGTCACGATGCTACCAGGTCGATGCGCTCGAACCGATCCACGTCGATCAGCCCCATGTCGGTGAGTTTCAGCGACCCGATCACCGACAGACTCAAGAACGACAAGGCCATAAACGGCCGGCGGAGCTTGCACCGGAGCTTGCGGGCGGCTTCGTGAATCCCGTACAGTTGCTCGCTCAACACCTCAGCAGGCTCGGTGCTCATCAAACCAGCGGTGGGAAGCGGTACATCCGCCAAGACCTTGCCGTCTTTGACCACACAGAACCCGCCGCGGATTTTTATCACGTGTACCGCGGCGGCGAACATGTCCGCGTCGTTGGTTCCGGCGACCACCAGGTTGTGGGAGTCGTGGGCCACTGACGAGGCGATGGCACCGCCTTGCAGCCCAAACCCGCGCACGAACCCCAGGCCGACGTTCCCGCTGGCCTGATGACGCTCAATCACCGCGAGCTTGGCGATGTCCCGGGCCGCATCCGCGCTGATCCGACCGCCGACCACCGGCATCTCCTCGAGAGAGCGATCGGTGACGATCGAGCCGTCGATGGCTTCGATCACATGCACCTTTACCGTATCGGCCTGGCTGTCCACGTTGATGGCCAGGTGCTCCGGTTCGAGCCAGTGGACGTTCACCGCACTTCGGAGAATGGGTGTGTGGGGCTTGCGCGCATCGCTCTCCACGTATCGCCCGTCAAGTGCCACCAACTTGCCCGACTGATACACGCGCGACACCCGGCAGTCCTTGAGGTCCTCCAGAATGGTGAGCGTGGCCTTGTAACCCGGCGCCACCACGCCGAGTCCGCGGAGCCCGAAGTCGCGCGCGGCGGTATAGCCCGCCCTCTGGCTT
>JAUWNF010000678.1 GCA_030612785.1 Phycisphaerales bacterium | reverse complement strand
GAAGAGCGCCGATGGTATCGCGTTCCTGCAAAAACGCGGGGGGCGCACGCCGCGGGGAAGCGCCCTGCCCATCGCCAACTCACTCGCGGAGCAGGTGCGAGGCTTGCCCGGCGTTGAGCGGGTGGAGATCGCCGGTTCGGTGCGCCGGGGAACGGAGACGATCGGAGATATCGACCTGCTCTGCGTCGCCACAGATGGCAAAAAAGTCGTAGAGCGGTTCGCCGCCTTCGACGGGGTGAAGCGCGTTTTGGCTTCCGGCACGACGAAGGGTTCGGTCACGGTTGGCCTGACTAGAGGCCGGGAGTTGCAGGTTGACCTGCGAGTGGTGCCGGCGGAGTCGTTCGGGGCGGCCCTGCAATACTTCACCGGCTCGAAGGAGCACAACGTCCGCCTGCGGGAGATGGCGGTCAAGCGGAAGTGGCGACTCAACGAGTACGGTCTCTACGTCGACCGGCAAGATGCCGGTCCCACAGGAGACGACCGGCAAGATGGCGGTCCCACAGAAGATGACCGACGAGGCACCGGTCCCACAGGTAAGCTGATCGCCGGCCGGCGCGAGGAGGACATCTACAAGAAGCTCGACCTGCCCTGGATACCGCCGGAGCTGCGCGAGGATCGCGAAGAGTTCCAGCCCGACGCGGACTTCTCGAACCTCGTCTCGGTGTCGGACATCCGCGGAGACCTCCACGTACACAGCACCGCTAGTGATGGACGGAACACGATCAAGGAGATGGCCCTGGCGGCGAAGAAGCTCGGCTACGAGTATCTGGCAATCTGCGATCACTCAGCAAGCGCCACGATCGCCAATGGCCTGTCCATCGCGCGGATGTGGGAACACGTGGCCGCCATCCGCGAAGTCGACGAGGAAACCAAAGGCATCAAGGTTTTTGTCGGAACGGAGTGCGACATTCTCCCCGACGGCTCGCTCGATTATCCCGATGATCTGCTGGCCGAGTGCGAGGTGGTCGTCGCGAGCATTCACCTGGCCATGAGTAAGGGCGGGCGCGGTAAGGCGAGCCCCACGGAGCGCACCCTCGCCGCGATAGAGAATCCACACGTCACCATGATTGGGCATCCAACGGGGCGGCTTCTGGGCACGCGCCCGGCGATGGACATCGACATGGCAGCGATCATCGAGGCCGCCGCCCGCACCGGCACTATGCTGGAGGTCAACGCACGCTGGCAACGTCTGGACCTTAAGGACACACACATCCGCCAGGCACTCGAGGCCGGCGTCACCCTCTCGACCAACACCGATGCCCACGGCATCGCCGGCCTGGACGACATGCATTACGGCGTAACCACCGCGCGCCGAGGCCGGGCCACAACAATGGACATCGCTAACTGTTTCCCGTTGGGCAAGCTGCAAAAGTACATGGCCCAAAAACGTGCGCCTGATCAGTTATCCGCGTCGTCGTCGTAGGGTTCAACGAAATGAACGTCGGCGCCGACTGAGTAGTCCGCCCTGTTGGCCTTGACCACGGGATTGGGACGCGGGCGGTGCCGATGGTGGTGGTGGCGGTGAACTCTCTTGCGCAGAAACCAGAGAACCGGGCGCAGCCGGCGGAATATGAGCACGAAGCCCACACCAAGCACGCCGACAAAGGCGATCGTGAGCAACAGGTACATGACGTTGCCAACGATCACTTGCAGGAAACGCTGGAAAGACTCAAGCATGGCACCTGGAACCCGGGCCGGCAATTGACGACTGGGCGATACAGGACTTGAACCTGTGACTTCCGCCTTGTAAGGGCGGCGCTCTGGCCAACTGAGCTAATCGCCCGCAGAAGCGCCCCGCTGCCCGCCGATCCACACCGCCTCGGCGGGGCTGCCTGCCGGGTGGAATGGTAACACGAGTTGCCCAGGGCGTCTAACAGATTACGCCGCACCCAGATCAAGGCCGGTTCCAAACTAGCCGCGGGTTTGTAGTGGCCGGCGGAGTAGGCGGTGGTACACTTGCCGGTTCTAAATAGTACCCAGGTT
>JAUWNF010000198.1 GCA_030612785.1 Phycisphaerales bacterium | reverse complement strand
CGGGCGTCGGGCACAGGTAACGGAGGTTTGAATCATGTCGTGTATGATCAGAACGCAGAGCGTATGGATGGTTCTCGTGATCGCGGGGTTGGCCTGGACAGGCATGATGCAGGGCTGCACCCCCAGCGGGGGCGGGGGGGGAGCGGCGCCATGTGGCGCTCACGGCGACGGGTGCGAAACGGATGCCGACTGCTGCGCGGGCCTGGTATGCGAGGAGTGGACGTGTGAGCCGGCAGGCGTTGTCCCGGACGATGACAACAACGGGCCCGTGGAGCACCCGGGTGGCATCATCGCGGATCACTCGGCGGCGGACGACTTCGACTCCATTCCCGACGAGTTCATTACCACGGCCAAGTCCGACTACCGCATCTTCTACGGCCACACCTCGCACGGCAGCCAGATCATCACGGGCATGAACATGGTCGACACGGGCCCCGGCACGCTCAGCATCGAGGAGAACGAAGATATGGACCTGGGCAGCGTATGGGATCTGCCCGACCAGGCGTGGGTGGACGAGACCCGCTCGGTCCTCGACCGCTCCGGGAGCGACATCAACATGGTCATGTGGTCCTGGTGTGGCGGCGTCAGCGACAACACCGCAGCCGGCATCGATGCGTATCTCGATGCCATGGACCAGCTCGAATCCGAGTACCTGCACGTGGTGTTCGTCTACATGACCGGCCACCTCGACGGCACCGGCAGCGGCGGCAACCTGCACGCCCGCAACAACCAGATCCGCGCCTACTGTGAGGCGAACGACAAGGTGCTGTTTGATTTCGCGGACATTGAGAGCTACGACCCTGATGGAACTTGTTATCTTGATCCGGACGGCACCGACTGGTGCGAATGGTGCGGAGATTGGTGCGCGTCGCACTCTTGTCCGACCGGCGACTGTGTTGACGACGAGGATTGCCAGCACTCCATGTGCTTCAACTGCTACCGGAAGGGCCAGGCCTTCTGGTGGATGATGGCCCGTATCGCCGGCTGGAGCGGTTCGCCTGGCGACACGATCCCTCCGGACGGCAATGATAATGATAACGCAAACAGTCCGGCGACTTCGTCGGAGCGCCTCCAATCGACGGACCTGACGTATATGGGCGCCTTCCGGCTGCCCGAGGACTTCAACTGGGGGGCGCTTGGTCTTTCCTTCTATCCCGACGGTGATGGCGGAGTCGGGTCGCTGCTGGTGACCGGGTTCGAGCTGGTCTCGGGCTCCGGTGACAGCGCCTACTACGGTGAGGTGGCCATCCCAGCGCCGGCCGATGAGGCGAACTGGGAGGATCTGCCCGAGGCGACCTTCCTGACCGAGCTGACCGCATTCGACGAAGGTCTGGTGTCAACCGTTCACCCCGAGTACGTCTACGCCAGCGATCTCGAGTACGTGCCGCTGCGAGGCTCGCAGACCAGCGACAAGCTCTACGGCGCGGCCAACCTCTGGTACGCCGAGGGAGCCGTCGGCATAGACACCTTCCCCACCATCTGGTTCGCCAACCTGGACGGCACGGACGCGCAAGGCATGTTTCACGTCGGTCCGACCGGAGAAGACCCGTACCACGGCCGCAAGATGGGCGCCTACCTCTTCTCGGTCCCCGAGTGGTACGCGGATCAATACCTCGGCGGCCGTACGCTGATCACCGGCCGGGCCCGCGGTACACCGCTCGAGGGTCTCGAGCCCGTGACCACCGATGGCGGCTCACAGGGGCCAACCCTGTTCGCGTTCCACGCGCTCGAGAGCGACATCGCGTCGGGCGATCTGGACGCCCTGCCGGTGCTCTACTACCGCGTCGCGTTTCCTGGCTGCGCCGGTCCCAACGTGGGCGATCCCGACGAATGTGACTACCCCGGCTACACCATGTGTGACGACTGGACCGGCGGCGCCTTTGTCGAAGACAGTGACCGGCGGGCGATCATGCTGCTCGGCTACAAGGGGCACAGCGGCAACAATTGCTATGGCAACGTCGAGTGCGATAACCCGTGCGACGACTCCCAGGGCTATCACTGCAACCCCTACGAGCGGCAGGTTATTTTTTACGACGTGGACGAACTCGGCCAGAGCGCCCGCGGCCTACAGGATCCCTGGGTGGTGCGGCCCTATGAAACCTGGAGCCCGGACGAGTTCTATCTGGACGACAACCCCTGCATGAACATGGGCGGCATGACCTTCGACACGGACGGCCGACGTCTTTTCATGGTGGAGCGAGGCCTGGGCGGGGTGGACACGAACGCCATCGTTGTTCACGTTTGGTCGTTGTAGGGCGCCACCAACCGGCCGTCCTTCTCGAATAACACTCACCGCGAGAATTCAAGTAACCCGACGCTGCTGTTTAGTCGTCGTACTTGTCTTTGAGGCGCTTGTACTTCTCCTTGTACTTGTCCCCGCGTTCCTGGAGACGGCGGTTCTCGCGCTCGAGATAGCGAATCTGGCGGTAGGCCTTTTCCAGCTCGATGCGGGCCTCTTCGTGGGTCGAGGTCACCGGCACCTGGGCACTATTGATGTCCTCGGGCGGCGGGCCGGCGTTGATGCGCACGTCCGGCGTACGCACGTTCACACAGGCGAGCTGCGGGACAACACCAATCAACGCCAACAGCAATATACAGGACAGTACTCGTTTCATAGCGGGCTCCTTATCGTTGAATTCTGAGGCATGTCACCCGTGGCACGAAGGGCAACACCGCAGGCATGTTGCAGTCAGGTTGTCCCGGCGTCAAGATAGCGTTCATGTCCATCCAGGTGACGTTCATCTTCGGGTGCACCGGGTGCGGGAAAAACGCACTGGGCCGCGTGCTGGCCGAACGCCTCGGCGCCGAGATCATCAGCGTCGATTCGATGAAGATCTACCGCCGGATGGATATCGGCACCGCCAAACCGTCCGCGGCCACCCGCGCCCGAATCCCGCATCACGTCATCGACGTAGCCGAGCCCTCCGGGGAGTTCTCGGTGGCCCGCTTTGTCGAATTGGCCGGTCAAGCCATTGAAGCGATTCATGAGCGCGGCCGCCCGGTTCTGGCCGTTGGCGGAACCGCCCTCTACATCAAGGCGTTGAGCGAAGGTCTGTTCGAAGGCCCCTCAGCCGACGAGGGTCTCCGGGCACGGCTCAAGGCGCGGGCGGCAAAGTTCGGCTCGGACCAACTCCATGCCGAGCTGCGCGCGGTGGACCCCGTCGCCGCCGAGCGGATTCACCCGAATGATTTGCGGCGGATCGTGCGCGCCTTGGAGGTACACGAACTTACCGGCGAGCCGATCAGCACCTTGCAGACGCAATGGGACTCCCAACGCACGACGTACGACTGCAAGTTCATCGGGCTGCGGCGCGAGTTGGAGGACCAGAACCGGCGCACCAACCTGCGGGTCAAGCACATGCTCGAAGCGGGATTGGTGGGTGAGGTGCGTGCGCTGCTGGCCGAAGACCCGCCGCCGAGCCACACCGCTCGCCAGGCCGTCGGGTACGCCGAGATCATTCAGCACCTTTCCGGCGATGTGCCTCTTGCGGAAGCGGTGGAAAACATCAAAATCAACACGCGGCAACTGGCCAAGGCGCAGCGGACGTGGTTCAAGCGGTTTCGGCAGGCGCACTGGATCGACCTGCAACCGGATTCGTCCGCCGAAGGAGTCGCCGATGTCTTGATTGCCGAGCGAGGGCCGCAATGGTTCAAGCCACCGAGTTGACGAATCTGGCGGTCGATCTGGTGGACGTGCAGAAGACGTATCACAACCGCATCCATGCCCTGCGCGGAGTGAACGTGCAGGTGAGGCGTGGGGAGATCTTCGGGCTGTTGGGCCCCAATGGCGCCGGCAAGAGCACCCTGGTGAAGATCATGATGACGGTGGTGCGCCCGGATCGGCTGATCGGCACCATTCTCGGGCGCCCGCTGGGAAATCGTAAGAAGCTTGCGGTGACGGGTTATCTCCCGGAGAACCACCGGTTCCCCCGGTACCTTACCGGAGCGCAGTTGCTCGATTACTGCGGGGCCTTGGCTAAGGTGCCCAAGGCGCTGCGGCGGAAGCGCTCGGAGGCATTGCTCGAACGGGTGGCCATGACCGCATGGGCCCAGACGCGAGTCGGTGAGTACTCCAAGGGGATGATGCAGCGACTCGGGCTGGCCCAAGCCCTGCTCAACGATCCTGAGTTGCTGGTGCTGGACGAGCCGACCGATGGACTGGACCCCGCCGGCCGACGCGCCGTCCGCGAAATGCTGCTGGAACTCCGCGCCAAGGGCAAAACCATCTTCCTCAACTCGCATTTGCTCAGCGAACTCGAGATGGTGTGTGACCGGGTGTCGATCCTGATCGAAGGGTTGGTGGCGCGACAGGGCACACTCCGCGAGCTGACCGAGCACACCGTGGAATACCGCATCACCGCCGCGGGCGACCTGGCGCCGGTTCGCGAAGCGGTGGAGCGCGCCGGTGGCAAGATCAACGGAGCGGAAATCACGCTGGGCGGCCACGATGCGGCGAAGGTCAATGAAGTGATCGACCTGCTACGAGGCAAAGACATCGCGATCGAGTCGGTCGTGCCGCACCGCTTCAGTCTCGAAGAAGTGTTTATGGAGACCCTCGGTAAAGCCACCTGAGCGCGGGTGCGTCGCAATCAGGGATGCGCTAACGGATTGAACCATGATGCAGTTGTGGGCGCTGATCATCGATAGTTTTCGTC
The DNA here is from genome assembly GCA_030612785.1 of Phycisphaerales bacterium. Taxonomy (GTDB): domain Bacteria; phylum Planctomycetota; class Phycisphaerae; order UBA1845; family UBA1845; genus JAAEQG01. The sequence goes on along the minus strand of JAUWNF010000198.1, from coordinate 1,836 downwards.
ATGCGCTGGACCGCAAGCTCTTTTGGGTTCTCGTGGTGATCACGCTGCTCGTCACGCTAATGATGCTGAGCATTGGTTTCGAGGGTACGCGGTTCAGCATGCTTTTCGGCTTGATCCAGGAAGATGCCGGCGGGTACGCCCCAATCACCGTGCTCGGTCGAACTCGGCTGATCGGGCTCCTGGTCCACGCGGTCATGGATGTCCTCCTGGGATGGCTGGGCGTCGCTTTGGTGATCATCGCCACGGCGGGACTGTTCCCCGCCATGATGGAAAGCGGCGGGGTGGATTCCGTTCTCTCCAAGCCCATCAGCCGCCCCGTGCTGTTTCTGTACAAATACGTGGCCGGCATGGTCTTCGTGCTTCTGCAAGCGGCGTTGTTCGTGGTGTTGACGTTTCTGGTCATGGGATTCCGCTGGGGAGTGTGGGTGCCCGGATACCTGCTTTCCATACCGCTTATGGTGCTGCTGTTCAGCTATGTGTATTGCGTCTCCGTGTTCGTGGCCGTGACGACCCGCAGCACCGTGACGGCCATCCTGGTGAGTTTGGGCGCGTGGGCGGCCTTCGCACTCGTAACCCAGGCCCCCGGAGTGTTCAAAGTATACCCCGACCTTCAAGAACATCGGGCCCTTCATCGGGCGATTCGCGTGGTCAGTTGGATCCCCCCCAAGACGGCCGATGTAACTTACCTGGCCGCAAAATGGGCGCAGGCCGGTACCAGCATCGCCATCGTTCCCGAATCGATGGTGCAAACCGCGACCGACGAGGAGCGGGGCCAACTGGAGCGCGGCCGCCAGTGGGAAGAGGAGCAACTTGAAATCAGCGCGGTGCATTCCATCGGATCGTCACTGTTGTTTGAAGCCGTGCTCGTGCTGCTGGGGTTGTGGAAGTTCACCCGCATGGATTTCTGAGACCTCCTTTCGGCACTTTGCGCCGGCGCACAAACCGGGCGATGGCGCCGCCGATGAAAACCGAGCTTTGACAACGGATCGGCTGTTCGTGGACCCCCAGACCATTCTCTACGTCATCACCGATCTCGAAACCGGCGGGGTGCCGCTGCACCTGCTGCGCTTGGCGACTTACGCGCAGCGCCGGGGCCACCACGTGTCCGTATGCTGCCTTGCCCGGACCGGACCCGTCTCGGAGATGCTCACCGACGCCGACATCTCCAATACCGGACTGGGCGCCCAAGGCCCGTGGGACTGGCGAGTGCTCGAGCGCCTGGCCGGCCACATCCGCAACGTCCGCCCGGATGTGGTCCATACGCTCCTGTTTCACGCCAACATCGCCGCGCGGATCGCCGGTATGTTGTGCGGGTTTCCTGCGCGAAAGCTGATTTGTGAGATTCAAACCGTCGAAATCGAGCGGCCGTGGCATCTGCGGGTCGAGCGCTGGACCCAGCACTGGTGCCGTACAATTGTTGGGAACTCGCCGTCGGTCATCGAGCACTTGCAGGCGCTCGGGCACATTCATCCTTCGCGCTTGCGCCTCATTCAGGGCGGTATCGACCCCGAGCCGGTCGAGCAGGCCAAACCGCTCGAGCGCCGGGACCTGGGCATCAACAACGACGATCCGATTCTGCTTTGGGTGGGGAGGCTCGATCCGGTCAAGGGGCTCGATGAATTGATCGAGGCGTTCGCCCGGGTGATCCGCGTGCGTCCGTGTAACCTCGTTCTGGCGGGAGAAGGCGCCTATCGGCGCCGGGTGGAAGGCCTCATCCGCCGTTTCGCCCTGACCGACCGCGTCTTTATGCGCGGTGCCCGGGCGGACGTGCCCGCGGTGTTGCGCAGCGCCGACGTGTTCGTGTTTCCCTCCCGAACCGAGGGGCTGCCCAACGCC